>JABMMT010000231.1 GCA_013205155.1 Betaproteobacteria bacterium
CACCATTTGATCTTCTTTACTGGAATGGCGACTCCACGAATTTACCTGGTGCAATGTACTGCTGGTACTTAAGACATACCTATTTACAAAATGATTTAGTGAAGCCTGATAAGGTTAGTATTTGTGGTGAAAAAATCGATCTAGGTAAGATTCAATGCCCAGCATATGTGTATGCATCTCAAGAAGATCATATTGTCCCATGGCAATCTGCTTATGAGTCAACACACTTACTAAAAGGTAAAAATCATTTTGTTTTAGGGGCTTCAGGTCACATAGCAGGCGTTATTAATCCACCTGCAAAAAATAAACGCTATTACTTTGAGAATAATCAGATCTCACCCACGGCACAAGAATGGCTAGAGGGCGCTAAACAAATCACAGGTAGCTGGTGGCCCAACTATACAAAATGGCTTGAGCAATTTGGTGGTCAACAGAAGCCTGCGAGCAAAATATTTGGTAATGCTCAGCATAAAAAGATGGAAGCTGCGCCTGGTATTTATGTAAAAGAAAAAGCAGATCTTGCAATTCAACAAACATAGTTCTTAACGAAGGTTTTTAAAAGGGGAAAGTAATGTCTCAAAAAGTTGCATATGTCACTGGTGGTATGGGTGGAATCGGTACCTCTATTTGCCAGCGCCTTGCCAAAGATGGTTTTAAAGTTATTGCTGGCTGTGGCCCTAATTCTCCACGTAAGGATCGCTGGATTGGCGAGCAAAAGGTGTTGGGTTATGACTTTATCGCCTCCGAAGGAAATGTATCCGATTGGGATAGCACCGTTGAAGCGTTTAATAAGGTAAAGGCTGAAGTTGGTCGTGTAGACGTTTTAGTGAATAACGCCGGTATCACTCGTGACAGTGTTTTTCGCAAAATGACACCGGATGCTTGGAAGGCAGTGATTGATACGAATCTGAATTCCTTATTTAACGTGACCAAACAAGTCATCGATGGAATGGTAGATAACAATTGGGGTCGAATCATCAATATCTCTTCTGTAAACGGTCAAAAAGGTCAGTTTGGTCAGGCTAACTATTCCACTGCTAAGGCAGGCTTGCATGGATTTACGATGGCCCTAGCTCAGGAAGTAGCGACAAAAGGTGTTACTGTGAATACAGTTTCCCCAGGGTACATCGGCACAGATATGGTTAAAGCTATCCGAGAGGATGTCCTAGAGAAAATCGTTTCTGGAATCCCAGTTAAGCGTTTGGGTACTCCAGATGAAATTGGTTCAATTTGCTGCTGGATCGCTTCTGAGGATGGTGCCTATGCAACAGGCGCTGATTTCTCCTTAAATGGCGGTATTCATACTGGCTAATACTGCATTTGCAGATATTAGACTGATGCAACACGGCTTATTTACCTTTTGACCAAACTAGGGATAAACTATGCCGATGTTGCGTTGCAATACTAAGCAAGGAAAATGATGGCTACAAGAGCAAAGCGAGTAGGCGAAGAGCGACTCATAAAAAAATATCCTAACCGTCGTCTATATGACACTCAAACAAGTACGTATGTTACTTTGACGGATATCAAAGCCTTAGTAATGTCTAGTGAGGTCTTTAAGGTGGTTGATGCTAAGACTGAAGAGGATCTGACTCGCAATATTTTGCTGCAGATCATTTTGGAGGAGGAGGCCGGTGGATCGCCTGTTTTTTCCTCGCAAATGCTTTCTCAAATTATTCGTTTTTACGGAAACTCCATGCAAGGTTTGATGGGAAATTACTTAGAGAAGACAATGCAGTCCTTTGTGGACATTCATAGTAAATTGGGCGATCAGACCAAAGGTCTAGGAGTAGGGAGTACTCCTGAGGCTTGGTCCCAAATGCTCAATATTCAAAATCCATTGATGCAAAATTTGATGGGTAGCTACATGGACCAAAGCAAAGACTTATTTCTCAAGATGCAAGAGCAAATGCAGGGTTCACAAAATATGTTTGGTGGTTTTCCATTTACACCCAAGCCTGATAAAACTGAAAAAGAATAGTTGTGGCTGCAAAAATTGGTTTTGTATCCTTGGGTTGCCCAAAGGCATTGGTCGATTCAGAGCTGATTTTGACTCAGCTTAGCGCTGAAGGATATGAGACAGCTAAAGACTATTCTGGCGCTGACTTAGTTGTTGTTAATACTTGTGGCTTTATTGACTCCGCTGTTGAAGAAAGTCTTGCTGCAATAGGTGAGGCTCTTGCTGAAAATGGCAAGGTGATTGTGACGGGATGTTTGGGTGCGCGTAAAAATCCAGATGGCAGTGACCTGATCCAAAGTATTCACCCCAAAGTACTTGCTGTTACAGGCCCCCACGCTACAGACGAAGTAATGCGCGCTATTCACTTGCATTTACCTAAGCCGCATGACCCTTTTACTGATTTAGTGCCGCCTACTGGCATTAAGCTGACACCAAAACATTATGCCTATCTGAAAATTTCAGAGGGCTGCAATCATCGTTGTACTTTCTGCATCATTCCAAGTATGCGCGGTGATCTAGTGTCTAGACCAATTGGTGAAGTTTTGCTAGAAGCCACTCGCCTGTTTGAATCTGGCGTCAAAGAACTCTTAGTAGTCTCGCAAGATACCAGCGCTTATGGAGTTGACATTCAATATCGCACTGGTTTTTGGGATGGTAAACCAGTCAAAACCAGAATGTTTGATTTGGTTAATGCATTAAATCAAATAGCTCGCGAGCACCAAGCTTGGGTAAGGCTTCATTATGTATATCCATACCCTCACGTAGATGACATCTTACCGTTGATGGCAGAATTCTCAGAGCACGGTTATGGCGTCCTACCTTACCTTGACATACCACTGCAGCACGCGCATCCGGATGTTCTTAAGCGTATGAAGCGTCCCGCTAGTGGTGAAAAGAATTTAGAGCGCATTTTGGCATGGCGAGCAGCGTGTCCAGACTTAGTGATTCGCAGTACCTTTATTGCAGGCTTTCCTGGTGAAACCGAGTCAGAGTTTGAGTACTTGTTGGATTTTTTAGATGAAGCTCAAATTGATAGAGCTGGATGCTTTGCTTATTCACCCGTAGATGGTGCATTAGCTAATCAATTAGACAATCCTATTCCTGAGCAAATTCGTGAGGAGCGTAGAGCTCAATTTATGGCTAAGGCAGAACAAATTTCTATTAAGCGCCTCGCTAAGAAAGTTGGTAAACGCATTCAAGTATTGATTGACCGAGTAGATGATGCAGGTGGAATTGGTCGCAGTATAGGAGATGCCCCAGAAATTGATGGCTTGGTTAGGGTATTGCCACCCAGTAAACCTTCCAAGCGATATAGAGCCGGAGAAATCATTCGGGCTACAGTGATTAGCTCCCAAGGGCATGACCTAATAGCCGAAACTTGAGGATTGCTATTTAATGACGTTTTGATGTATTTAAAATGTGTAACAAGGCCTAATTTTAGGCTCAGCTAAGGGGATTGATATGAGTCGTGATGTCGTTGTATTAAGTGCAGTTCGTTCCGCAATTGGAACGTTTAATGGTTCCCTCAGTAGTTTTGAGCCATCAGAACTAGGTGGGATCGTCATGAAAGAGGCGGTTGCTCGCTCTGGTGTAGATCCAGCATTAATTAATTACATCACAGTTGGTAATACCATTCCAACTGATAGCCGTTATGCCTATGTGGCACGTGTAGCCTCTATTCAGGCAGGTTTGCCAATGGAATCTGTGGCGATGTCTTTAAATCGTCTTTGTAGCTCAGGCCTTCAGGCAATCGTTACTACAGCCCAACAAATTATGTTGGGTGATTGTGATTACGGTATCGGTGGCGGTGTTGAAGTGATGTCTCGCGGTATGTATGGCTCCCCAGCAATGCGAAGTGGTGCACGTATGGGTGATACTAAAATGCTCGACCTGATGGTTGCCGTTTTAACAGATCCATTCGGCGTTGGCCATATGGGAGTCACTGCTGAAAATTTGGTAGAAAAATGGAAATTAACTCGTGAAGAACAAGATGCATTTGCTATGGAATCGCACCGCCGGGCTGCACATGCAATTAAAGAGGGTCGCTTCAAATCCCAAATCGTGCCAATCACTATTAAATCCCGTAAAGGTGATGTCGTATTCGATGCCGATGAGCATTGCAAGCCAGAGACCACCATGGAAACCCTTGGCAAGATGAAAGCAGTTTTCAAAAAAGAGGGCGGTAGCGTTACAGCTGGAAATGCATCGGGCATTAACGACGGTGCAGCATTTTTTGTGCTCGCGGATGCAGAGACAGCTAAAAAAGCTGGTCATAATCCAATCGCTCGCTTAGTGTCTTATGCAGTGGCAGGTGTTCCTAATCAGATTATGGGGGAAGGCCCCATTCCAGCAACTAAGCTTGCCCTTGAGCGCGCCGGCCTCAAGCTGGATCAGATGGATGTCATTGAATCGAATGAGGCTTTTGCAGCTCAAGCACTTGCAGTAAGCAAAGGGCTAGGATTAGATCCTGCAAAAACAAATGTCAATGGCGGCGCTATTGCTTTAGGCCACCCAATTGGATGCTCTGGTGCAGCTATCGCTACAAAGGCAATCCACGAGTTGCAACGTGTTCAAGGAAAGTACGCCTTAGTAACTATGTGCATTGGTGGCGGCCAAGGAATTGCCACTATTTTTGAGCGTATGTAAACCAAATTAGGCTGAATATTGAGACTGGCACCTTAAGTCATCAGTAGTAAAGCAGCATCTAAGCCGACATGGTCAAAAGCCGCGTCGGCTTTTTCTTTGACAACAGGTTTTGATCTATAGGCAATGCTGATACCCGAACCATTCATCATGATGAGATCGTTAGCGCCATCTCCCATGGTGATTGAATTGATCTTAGTACAAGCTAGTGCATTACAAGCCTCGTCTAAATAGGCCGCCTTGGCGAAACCATCCACAATTTCACCTAAAACCTGACCAGTCAACTTACCGTCAATGATTTCTAAAGTATTAGCTTGGGTTTGTTTAATCCCAAACTGCTGGCCTAGTTTTTCTGTAAAGAAAGTAAAACCCCCGGAAACCAGCAATGTATGAACAGCACGTTCATGCGCACCAGCTAAGAGCTCTGCCGCTCCAGGGTTTGGTCGTAATCTTTCGCGGTAAACAGCCTCTAAGCAATCTACAGATACACCTTCTAATAAAGCAACTCGCCTTCGCAGGCTTTCTTTAAAGTCTTTGATCTCACCTCGCATAGTAGCTTCTGTAATTTGGGCTACAGCCGCTTTTTTACCAGCGAAATCAGCGATTTCATTAATACATTCAATATTAATTAATGTCGAGTCCATATCCATTGCCAAAATATGGATTGAATGAGATGAATATTCAGGTTTTAGAAAACATAAATCTGTATTAAATTGACTGGCAATAGAGCGGAGTAATTCTCGCTGTTGTGGATCTAGTTGTTGATTGCAAGACCACCGCTCCAAATAATAGCTACCATTAAATATTGGGCTATCCTCAGTATGTAAATTTGTAGCAAATACAAGAGCTTTTTCCTTCAGCTCAAAAATCAACTTTTGGGCAATCGGTTCACGGGAAATGGCGATCAGTGTTTGAAAGGACATGGTATCAATATTAATGGTGATTCATTACTCAATCTGAGCAGCAGTGAGCATGGCTGATTCATTAAGGCGACGTAAGACCATTCGAATAGCCTCTAAGCGTTGTTCAAGCTTATCAAATTCACGATCTTTTGGAGGAAGTATTTTTAATTTGTCCTGCCCATTTAGCAAAATATGCTTTGAGCTCTGAATTAGCTGAATAATCTTCATGGGATCAATCGGCGGATTTGGTATAAATTGAATCTGAATAGAAGCTGGGAAGGCGTCAATCTTTTTGATACCAAAGCCTGTCATCTCTAAGCGTAGACGGTGGGTTTCATAGAACGATTTAGCTTGATCTGGAAGGTCCCCAAAGCGATCTACTAGCTCTTCTCGTAAGCCCATTAGCTCTGAAAAGTCATGCGTCCCTGCAAAGCGTTTATACAGAGAGAGACGCTCATGTACATCAGGACAGTAATCACTAGGAAGCAGGGCAGGTACACCCAGATTAACATCTGTTATAGCTTGTAGGGGTGCTAGAAGATCAGGCTCTTTACCGCTGCGTAAGGATTTCACGGCTCGGTTTAGCATCTCGGTATACAGCTGATAACCAATTTCATGAATTTCGCCTGATTGCTTGTCACCCAACACTTCACCCGCGCCACGGATCTCAAGGTCATGCATTGCCAGATAGAATCCAGAACCTAATTCTTCCATCGCCTGAATGGCATTTAAGCGTAATTGAGCCTGTTTACTCAGCGCCTCAGGGTCTGGAACTAAAAGATAAGCATAAGCCTGATGATGGGAACGGCCAACACGTCCTCTTAATTGATGTAATTGAGCTAGACCAAATTTATCGGCACGATGCATGATGATGGTATTGGCAGTAGGTACATCAATACCTGTCTCAATAATCGTAGTGCATAGCAAAATATTAGTTCGCTGTGTCACAAATTCTCGCATCACCGATTCCAACTCCCGTTCCTGCATTTGACCATGAGCAACGCTAATACTAGCCTCAGGAATCAGTTCTTGTAATGCCTGTTTACGATTTTGTATGGTGTCAACTTCATTGTGTAAAAAATAAACCTGTCCGCCACGCTTAATTTCCCGCAGTACCGCTTCCCTGATGATGCTGTCACCTTCACGACGTACAAAAGTTTTTATTGCAAGACGTTTCTGTGGAGCGGTTGCAATGATAGAGAATTCTCTTAGGCCTTCCATCGCCATACCCAGTGTTCGTGGAATAGGGGTTGCAGTTAAGGTCAAAATATCCACTTCTGCACGCAGCGCCTTGAGGGCATCCTTTTGTCTAACTCCAAAGCGATGTTCTTCATCGACAATGACTAAACCCAAATTAGCAAATTTAGTCTCTTTTGAAAGTAATTTATGGGTGCCAATGATGATGTCAGCCTCGCCTTTAGTAATAGCTTCTAATGCTGCATTAATCTCTTTGCTTGTTTTAAAGCGTGAAAGTTCAACGATGCGCACAGGCCAATCTGCAAAACGATCTTTCCAAGTAGCCACATGTTGTTCGGCCAATAAAGTGGTCGGCGCCAGTATGGCAACTTGCTTGCCGCCCATAACTGCTACAAAGCTAGCCCGTAAGGCCACTTCAGTTTTACCAAAGCCAACATCCCCACATACCAGACGGTCCATTGGATTACCACTAGTCATATCACTAATGACTGCAGCAATTGCATTGGCTTGATCCGGAGTCTCTTCAAAGCCAAAACTTTCAGAAAATGCAGCGTAATCATGGGCTGAAAACTCAAAGGCATGACCTGTACGAATGGCTCTAGCCGCATACAAACTCAGGAGTTCGGCGGCAGTATCCCGGATTTGTTGTGCAGCCTTGCGTTTGGCTTTATCCCATTGTCCCGAACCTAATTGATGTAAAGGCGCGGAATCTGGGTCAGAACCGGCATAACGTGTAACCATTTGTAATTGTTGAACAGGGACATATAGGGTCGCTTGCCTTGCATATTGGAGATGCAAAAATTCTTCAAAAATAGGCTCATCTTTAGGGGCTGCTATGTTAAGTAATACAAGCCCCTGATAGCGGCCTATCCCATGTTCGGCATGAACCACAGGATCACCGATCTTCAGCTCTGATAAATCTTTAAAAAGCATATCTGGATCAACTGGCTCAGATCCTTTGCCTTTACGCCTTTGTCTTGCAGTAGTGGTAAATAATTCTGCTTCTGTTAAAACGATTAAATGTTGTTCAGGCCATGAAAATCCATTTAACAAAGGACCAATGACTAGCCCGAAGGGACTATTATTCTTAATAAAGTCCGCAATACTCTCATAGCTTTCAGGCTTTAGGGGGTATAAAGCATTTCCGTTTGGCCCTGAAACTAAATTGCTTTCTTCTAATTGTTGACGAATCGACTCCTTGCGTCCAGCGCTATCTGCGCAAATGAGTATGCGGACATTTTCCGATGACGCTAAGGCTCTGAGTTTTGCAAGCGGATCTGCGTCACGTCGATGAACTGCAATATCTGGTACTGGCAAGAACTGAGCTTGATCTGTTGATTGCTGTTCAAGAGTAATTCGTGCATGGGGCTTTGAAGATGTAAAGAATTCATCTACATCTAAAAATAGTTCCTTAGGGGGTAGTATCGGTCGATCAAGATCATGCTTTAGAAACTCATAACGTGTCTGCGTATCTTTCCAAAAACTACGGATTGTTTCTTCAATATCTCCAGTATTCCATATCCACACTGGATCACCTGAACGAGGAAAGTAATCAAATAGATTTGACTGCTCTTCAAAAAACATCGGCAGATAAGATTCAATACCTGCGCTCGGAATACCCAAATTAGCATCTTTATAAATTGAGCATCTAGTTGGGTCACCTTCAAAGACCTCACGCCATTTGCTTCTAAAGGCTGTTCGCGACGCATCATCAAATGGAAATTCATGTCCGGGTAGTAAACGGACTTCTTTGACTGGATAAAGACTACGTTGAGTATCTGGATCAAATGCTCGAATTTGTTCAATCTCATCCCCAAACAAATCCAAGCGATAAGGAAGACTTGAGCCCATCGGATATAAGTCGATTAATCCACCGCGAATACTATATTCTCCAGGACGCATGACTGCACTAACTGGGTCATAACCAGCTTGTTGAAGCTGTAGTTTTAATGAAGCCTCATTCAGTTTGTCACCTTGCTTAAAGAAAAAGGTATGGCCAGATAAAAAATGAGGTGGGCCCAGTCTTTGTAAAGCTGTAGTGATTGGAACTAAAACAATATCGCAACTTCCATTCAATAACTCATACAGGGTAGCTAAACGCTCTGAGACTAAATCCTGGTGTGGTGAAAAATGATCGTAAGGCAGAATTTCCCAGTCAGGTAAAAGCCGAGTCTTTAATTGAGGGGCAAAAGCAGGTATTTCCTCAAGCAATCGTTGCGCTTCTTGAGCTTGAGCACAAAAGATGACCATTACTGAAAATTGACTTCGGTACTGAATGGCAGATTGAGCAATAAGGGCTGAATCTGCTGACCCAATGAGGCCAGAAAAGGTAAAGCGCTGCCCAGCCCGTGGAGCGGGTATGGGGGGCGCTAGATTTAATCCATCAGACATCTACGCTCATTATAGAATCAGGTATGAGCTCTGCAAATCAACCATACAGAAAATGTCATGCACTAATCCCTACGGCGGGATCAGGCCTGCGCCTTGGGGGTGAGCTCCCTAAGCAATTTCAGCAATTAGCTGGTCAACCCATGCTGGCATACGCTGTCGAGGCATTTTTACAGTGCCCAAATATTGCATCAATTTGGGTTGGAATTAATCCAGTATTCGCAGATCATCCGATCTTAAAAAGCTTTATTAATGGGGGTAAACCTACTCAATTCCTGCCTTCAGGTGGAGCAACGCGTCAAGAAACTGTCCGCAACACATTAGCGGCTATGCTTGAGTTAGGTATTAATGGAAATGATTGGGTATTGGTGCATGATGCAGCTAGGCCTGGCATTACCCCAGATTTAATTAAAAAGTTGATTGCTGCTGTGGAAGTAAATAGCAAAGGTGGCTTACTGGCTATCCCTTTAGCTGACACCCTGAAGCAGGCTGATTTCGACTCTGTGATTGCAGGCAATATTCCACATTCAAAAAAGACCATTCCACGTCAGCATTTATGGCAAGCTCAGACTCCACAGATGTTTG
The DNA here is from genome assembly GCA_013205155.1 of Betaproteobacteria bacterium. Taxonomy (GTDB): domain Bacteria; phylum Pseudomonadota; class Gammaproteobacteria; order Burkholderiales; family Burkholderiaceae; genus Polynucleobacter. The sequence goes on from JABMMT010000231.1 coordinate 9,676, forward strand.
CTGTCAATGATCTGTATGAGGCCCTAGTGAATGGCATTCGACTTGAAGCTGATATTACAGATGAGGCAAGCGCAATGGAGTTAGCAGGTTTTCAGCCTTTATTGATAGAAGGTGCAACCCGCAATTTCAAAGTAACCCATCCTGCAGATTGGGATTTAATGCAATTACTTCTCCAGCCGACCAAATAATGATGATGATCACAATATGACTCAAGGCGCTCAACATATTCCACAGTTTCGTATTGGCCAAGGTTATGACGTACACGCCCTAATAGAAGACCGCAAACTTATTTTAGGCGGTGTACATATTCCTTATGACAAAGGATTGTTGGGGCACTCAGATGCAGATGTATTGCTGCATGCTTTAACAGATGCCTTACTAGGCGCAGCAGGTTTAAACGATATTGGTCAATTATTTCCTGATACCGATCCACAATTTAAAGATATGGATAGCAGAATCTTGCTTCGGGCTGCTTTACAGAAGGTCCAGGCTGCGGGTTTTCATATTGGAAATGTGGATGCCACCATTATTTGCCAAAAACCTAAATTAGCTGAATTTTTGCCTGAAATGGTCCGTAATATTGCTGGTGATTTAGGCGTAACTCCAAGTCATGTCAATCTAAAAGCCAAGACTAACGAATCGCTTGGCCATTTAGGCAGAGGAGAGGGTATTGCAGTCCATGCCGTAGCCTTACTCTACAAAGCCTAATAACTGAGCAAACCTGACTTTTTATCCATATTGGGCTTAGCCCACAGCCTACAAGATCCTCTAAACCCCCAAGCAATGTAGAATTACGGTCTTTAGAGTGAAGTTTAGGCTTGGCAGTGTTAGCGGATATTCGCGAGGATGGCGAAATTGGTAGACGCACCAGGTTTAGGTCCTGACGCCAGAAATGGTGTGGGGGTTCGAGTCCCCCTCCTC
>JABMMT010000232.1 GCA_013205155.1 Betaproteobacteria bacterium
TCATGACCATGAAACGCGTGCATATCACTTCCGCAAATACCGACTGATTCAATCTTTAGAACAACTTCATCTGGATCCAAAGAGGGATACGGGCGCTCTAAAACTTGCATCTCATTTGGTTGTGTATAGACTAAGGCTTTCATGATTACTTTCCTTAAGAAGCTGTGTAACCGCCATCAATCATGATGGCTTGACCAGTAATATAAGCAGAGGCATCGCTAGCTAAAAATATAGCAAGCCCATTAAGGTCTTGTATTTCTCCATTACGTCCAATCGCAGTTCTTTCTGCATGCATTTTTACAAGGGCTGGGTTATTAAATACTGGCGCAGTAAGCGCAGTTGGAAAATACCCAGGCCCAATCGCATTACAGGTAATGCCAAACTTGGACCATTCTTGCGCGATTGCACGCGTTAACTGCAAGACTCCACCTTTAGCAGCACCATAGGGTGCACTATTGGCAAAAGCACGATAACTTTGGAGTGAGGCAATATTAATAACTCTTCCCCAATGCCGCTCTTTCATTTGTGGAGCCAGCGCTTGCGTCATGAAAAATGGTGCCGCTAATTGCAAATTCAATTGCTCTTGCCAGCTCTGAGGGGTAATTGCTTCAAATGGCTCTCGTAAATTAATTCCAGCAGCATTGACCAAGATATCTACTTTTCCTAATTTACTTAACACTTGAGTAGATAGCTCTGCTGATTGCTCTAGAACACTTAAGTCGGCAATAAAGGAAGAAGCCTTGATGCCTTGCTTAGTCAAACGGGCAACTGCCTCGGCTAATGGCAACTCTCTGCGAGCAGCAATTGCAATTTCAGCACCAGCTAATCCAAGAGCTAAAGCGATACCCTCGCCTATTCCACTGCTTCCGCCAGTGATTAGAGCGATTTTCCCCTGTAAGCCAAATAGTTGATTAATCATGAGACTCATACCTCTACTCGAACTCCAAGATCAAATTTTTCGCTAGGAAAATACTTCTCCAAACGATCATCTGCCGTTCGAGCGTGTGCTTCCATGCCCTCTAGGCGACTGATTCTGGCGGTGACTAAAGCCATTTCCTTGCTACCCTCGCGAGTCATCTTCTGCCAAGTCAGTGTTTTCATGAACTTGTGAACAGATAGCCCTCCTGAATACCTTGCAGCACCTTTAGTGGGTAACACATGATTAGGACCACTCGTTTTATCACCAAATGCAACAGTGGCTTCCTCTCCCAAGAATAAAGATCCATAGCATGTGAGAGTGCTTAACCACCAGTCGAGGTCTTTTGCATGTACCTCAAGATGTTCAGCAGCATATTTATCAGATACCTGAGCTACCTCTTCACGAGTACTGCATACAATCACCTCACCATAATCTCGCCAAGCACAGGCTGCTGCATCCTTGGCTGTTGGCGGCAATAAGTCAATCATCTGCGGTACCAATTGCATGACTTCTTTTGCCAACTTATCTGAGGTCGTAAATAACCAGGCGGGCGACTCATGCCCATGCTCAGCTTGACCAACAAGATCACTAGCGACAATTTTAGGATCAGCAGTTTCATCAGCGATGACTGCAATTTCTGTTGGGCCCGCAAAAACATCAATACCCACCTTACCAAATAATGAACGCTTAGCTTCAGCCACAAATTTATTACCTGGACCCACTACGACATCAGCCGGTTTACCAGTAAATAATCCATAGGCCATTGATGCAATCGCTTGCACCCCACCCAGAGTCATAATGACATCAGCACCTGCCGCCTTAAAAGCATAGAGGACGTAAGGATGAATACCACTCCCCCGAAACGGACTAGAGCAGGCAATAATATTTTTAACACCAGCCGCTTTGGCTGTTGCTACCGTCATATACGCAGTAGCTATATGTGCATAACGACCTGCAGGAGCATAGCAACCAACTACATTGACTGGTAATACTTTTTGACCACCTGTGACACCAGCATGCAGGGTAGTTGAAAAATCAGTAATACTATTTTTCTGAGCGATTGCAAAGTCATAAACCTGCTTAACTGCAAAATCGATATCCTTTTTTACAGCGCTTGGAACATCTGCTAGTACGGCATTGATTGCCTGGTCAGACATCACAATATCACCAGACCATTTATCCAACTTCAATGCATATTCTTTGACGGCAGACTCACCATGCTTCTCAATATTTGAGAGCATCTCTGTTACCACCTCCTGAGCAGCTGAAGTTTCTGTTTCAGGTGTTTTTGCAGCTTTTTTTAAGTAATTTATAGACATATTTCTGACCTTTGTTGTGTAAGCGCTTACAGCTCATCTCCAAAAAAATGAGGCTCCCCCCATTTTTTTGGATTCATTAATCAATTACTTAGCATTGTTTGCAAACTCACGTAGTGTCTTATCAGCATTCACCATCTTCATGAACTCATCTGTAATATATTCATTTGCTGGTGGAACTGTTTGAATGGCGCCGGTAGATTGCATAAACGCAGCAATCGCATTAAACCAACCATCTACTTGTGATGAACCTTTTGAGTTATCCATAATTTTTAATTCGCTCGCTAAGTCATAAGTTGGACGTGTATCAAACTCTTTCTTCATAGACGCATCAGAAATTGTCACACCGCCTTGCTCATAAAACTTTTTCATCATGGCGATAGCTTCTGGCTTATTGGCGTTCATCCATTTCCA
>JABMMT010000233.1 GCA_013205155.1 Betaproteobacteria bacterium
ACTACCAACATGCCGGTAATAGCGCCGCCTTTAAAGGCCACGTTCAGTGCTTCGTTCATGCCCTTGGTAGCAGCTTCAGCTGTCCGCACATTGGCGCGAACTGAAACGTTCATACCAATAAATCCACAAGCACCCGACAAAACTGCTCCCAGTACAAATCCGAGTGCAGTCGCAAAGTCCAAAAAGAGTGCCATCAGAATAGTGATTACTACTCCAACCACAGCAATAGTTTTATATTGGCGAGATAGATAGGCTGCTGCCCCCTGCTGAATAGCCTCTGCAATTTCTTGCATCTTGGCATTTCCGGTACTTTGCTTCAAAATCCAGCTGCGCATCACAAAACCGTAAATCACGGCCAAGACACCGCAAGCTAAGGCAAAATACAAGCCTAAAGTCACATTACTCATGCTTGAACTCCCTAAAGTTGATCTTTTTTGTTTTGTATATCAAATGCTTAGGTCGACCTATTTTGAAAGCTTTAAACTAGGCTCTTTAAGCTGTAACAGTATGTAACAGAATCACCCCTAAGACCTCCAGCAGGGATCAGGGTATTTACTAATCATTATTCGGAGTATTTATGAGTCTCGACAACGTCAAGCCAGGTAATAAGATCCCTGAGAGCTTTAACGTCATTATTGAAATCCCCATGAATGCGGATCCAATTAAGTACGAGGTAGATAAAGAAAGTGGTGCGATTTTCGTTGACCGATTCATGGGTACTGCAATGCATTACCCCTGCAATTATGGCTACATCAATAAAACCGTTGCAGGCGATGGCGATCCAGTGGATGTTCTTGTGATCACCCCCTTTCCACTCATTCCTGGTGTGGTAGTAAGTTGTCGTGCAATTGGTTTACTCAAAATGGAAGATGAAGCTGGTCAAGACGCAAAATTATTGGCCGTTCCAGAAGATAAGATTTTGCCAATTTATACGCACTGGCAAAAACCAGAAGATATCAACCCATTACGCTTAAATCAAATCCAACACTTTTTCGAGCACTATAAAGATCTTGAACCAGGTAAATGGGTAAAGATACATGGTTGGGGAGGCGTTGCCGATGCCCATCAAGAAATTCTTGAAGGTATTGAACGCTACAATAAAGAGCATGCTTAATTTGTTTACTATTCATTATTTAACTCTTCGGCTTTGTGATTTAAAGTGAACTCGCAGAAAATTGCTCTGGCCCAAATCAACCCACTACTGGGTGATTTGACTGGCAACGCGCAACTCATTCACAAAGCTGCTCTCGAGGCTTATTCCCAGGGCGCCAAGCTAGTGATTACGCCCGAGCTCTCGCTCACCGGTTATCCTCCTGAGGACTTATTACTGCGCCCTGCTTTTATTGATGCTGCTGAGCATGAGCTCGCTTTACTCATGCAGCAATTAGCATTACATCCTGATCTCACAGTCATAGTCGGCCACCCGAAGAAAACTGCTATTGGCTTACAAAACTATGCCTCGGTATTGCGCGGCGGGAAAATCATTGCAGGCTATGCAAAACAAGAATTACCTAATCATGAAGTATTTGATGAAGTACGTTATTTCGTGCCTGGACATGAAGCTTGTATTTTCGAATGCGAAGGAATTCGATACGGCCTCATTTTGTGCGAGGATGCTTGGCATACTGGCCCTGCAATGCAAGCTCATACTGCTGGAGCACAAGTATTACTTGTCCCCAATGCCTCACCCTATCACCTGAAAAAAGAAGCCTTACGCATTGAGGTGCTTCGTCAACATATTGCACTGACTAAGATGCCTTTGGTCTATGTCAATGCAGTAGGCGGCCAAGATGAATTGGTATTTGATGGTGGCTCATTTGCTTTAAATAGTCATGGTGAGGTAGTCATGGCAATGCCTCAGTTTGAAACGGGGCTTGGTATCGTCGCTATCAATTCTGCTGGTCAGATTGAAAAGGGATTGATCACTCCACCGCAAAGCGTTGAGGCTCAGGCTTACCAAGCACTCGTTTTGGGTGTACGCGACTATGTGAATAAAAATGGGTTTCCAGGTGTCATCATCGGCTTATCCGGTGGAGTTGATTCTGCTTTAGTGCTGGCGGTTGCGGTAGATGCCTTAGGGGCCGACAGGGTGCGTACTGTGATGATGGCCTCTCGCTACACAGCTGATATCTCTTGGATTGATGCCCGTGAACTAGCGCAGAATTTAAACGTTCAGTATGATGAAATTCCCATTAGCGGCCCGGTGGAAGCTCTTGAGCAGTCCTTATCCGAGCAATTTAGCGGCTTAACAGTAGATGCCACCGAAGAGAATATTCAAGCGCGTGTACGTGGCACTCTTTTAATGGCACTCTCTAACAAAACGGGGCGCCTAGTTCTAACAACTGGCAATAAAAGTGAAATGGCTGTGGGCTACTGCACACTATATGGTGATATGGCTGGTGGCTTTGCTGTCATTAAAGATATTGCTAAGACCTTAGTCTATCGCTTATGCGCTTATCGTAATCAAATTGCGCCCGTCATTCCAGAACGCATCTTGACCCGCGCTCCTTCAGCTGAATTAAGGCCTGATCAAACCGATCAAGATAGCCTTCCTTCTTATGAGGTTTTAGATGGCATTGTTGAGCGCTATATGGAGCAAAACCAATCGATTGTGCAAATTATTGCAGCAGGATTTGATGCAGACAGTGTTGAAAAAGTCACCCGCCTGATTAAGCTGAATGAATACAAGCGCCGTCAGGCTCCACCAGGTGTTCGCGTTACCACGAGAGCTTTTGGCCGTGACTGGCGCTACCCTATCACCTCCCAATTTAGGGCCTAATAGCTAAAAATTGCCAATTTTGCTAAGCCC
>JABMMT010000234.1 GCA_013205155.1 Betaproteobacteria bacterium
AATCCTCCCAGTGTGGGTTCGACCCCCACTCGGGGCACCATCTGTGCGTAAATTTTTGTAAGTTGAGTATTGGCAGTCTTAGATTTTGAGAGCATAACCCTTCGGGCACTTAGGCATCACTGCCGTTACTTTTTTGATTAACTTTCCCTTCGAGCACAAAATGGTTTGAGGAAGTTGTTTGTTAAGCGCAATAATCGCTGCATTAGCTTCATCTAGTTGCGCCTGGAGATCTTCTAAACTTTGATTGGCAGTATCTAACTCTGATTCTGCTACGTCTAACTGATCTCGTAAATCGATTGAAGTTGTATTTGCATTTGCTAGTAGTGAGTCTTTTTCAATAAACTGAGATTTCATAGTGCTCAGTGCCTGCTCTTGAGAGTTCATCACATCTGTAGCGGCCGAAAAAGCAAGATTTGCGTATCGTCCCACCAGTGTAAAAAGCGTTCTATAAATTCCGTCATTATCTTTCTTGGAGCATTGAACACTCAATGTGGCACCAGTAAGAATTCCAACAAGCGTCACCTGAGTTGCAGTAATATTTAAGATTGGGGAGCCACTATCACCTTGGCACGCATTAGCATTCGTTGTCGCCATATAAGCCGAATTGGAATAAAGTGAATTAGTACTACTGAAAGTTCCTGACATGGACTTGGGGGAAGTTGTTGCCTCCTTTGTAGTATCCCCATACCAACCATATCCAAATACCTTTAAACTCGCGTTGGAGCTCTTTAATTCTGCTGCTTGCTTTTCTGAAGCTAAAATTATTGGAGTGCGAAGAGTTTGTGGTTTGCCAAGAGTTAAAAAAGCTAAATCATCATCACCCACTCTTGCATCTGCTGCATTTTGAAATGTGGATGTTATTTGTACTGAAGAAATTTTGTCGCCGAGCGTGATGGAAGAAGCTGAACTTCCGGCTATTCCAACATAAACACTTTTTGTAAGCAACCCATTAGCGTCAAGAACACAATGACCAGCTGTTACCACAATTGAAGGAGCAATCAATGCTCCTGAACAGCCACCGTATTTGCCGTTGCCTTTGTCGGTACTGATAGGTACTACAAATCCGCTTCCTGACGCATCATCTCCGTTTTCGATTCCTTGTGCTGAGGGTATTAATCCTATTAGAAACGATAAAGCCATCAAAGCTACCAAGTGTTTTTTCATATTGAGAGGGTAGACCTAAAGACTTATGAACTTCTAGTGCTTCATTGACGGTTAATCGTCGCTCCACCTCACCACGATGACGAAGTCTCATCAAGTTTGACCCCAGATGGAGAGAAACTCCGCTAATCTTAAATTTATGAAAAGGAATCTTGGCTTACTCTGCGTGCTTGCCCTTACCATATTTGTGGGTGCAACATCGCTACCTGCTGCGAATGCCGCTCCCGTTACTCCTCAAACTCTCTCTTCCAAGATCTCCAAGGCGGGATTGGGTTGTAAGAAGATAATTGAGAAAACATCAATGCTTTTCTCAGGCACCAAGTGGGTTTGTGAAGTTAGCGGCGAGCGAGTTTCTATTGAGGTCTACCCTGCTAAGTATTGGAAGGAAATACAGAAGTTAGTCTGCTCATTTGATATGGGCTTCATCGCCGTGTCTGACAATAAGTCCTGGATGGTTTCCCCGGAATCTAGAGCAACAGCAAAGAAACTCGTTAAACCTCTCGGTGGAAAATTAACCGTTTTTTGTAATGCCAACAACATTATCAACGAAACCAAAGCAACCACAGATTCCTCTGGCACTAGTCCATCATCAACTGCCTCTCCTTCGGCAGCTGTAGCGGGCACTTGGGCTAAGCCATTCTCTTGGGATGCGACCATTAAGGATGAGGGATTTAAATATCGTTTGACTTCCTTCCAGGCGAATGCGACCAAAGCACTTTGTGAGTTGCAGGATAAACGCAGTCAGGGAGATCCTGACGATTATGACTTGATGTTGACTGGAGATTTATGCCCTCAATCAGGAGATCAATATTCAGCCAGTGCAGCGAAGGCTTACGAATACGCGGTCTTAAATTTTGAATATACGAATGAAACTCAACAGATTTCTTATCCTGGGTCATTTTCGGTGTATTTTAAAATCGCAGATGCCAAAGGAAAGATTTATGAAACCGTACTACTTTCTTACCAAGATTCTAGATCTCTCAAGATTGATGCGGTCCCAGGAGCTACAGTCCCGACTTCGGTTTACTTTAAGTTACCAAAAGACTTTGTCGCCGAGGGCTCAAGAATTGAAGTTTCAACCTGGAGTAATAAATATTACTGGTCATTTAAGTAAACTTTAGCCTCAAAGGTAGAAGAGTTCAGTAAGGCAAAGAGATCTAAATTAGAACTGGTACTCACACTTAGGGCACTTAACAAGCCCACGTTTAATCTTCCTGCCGCATTTAGGGCATTCCCTTTGATTCTTATTTGATACGAGCCACACTATTAGGAGAATTAGGTCAATAAGGACCCAAAAGAAAAGAATTATTCCAACACCGATACCAGCCCCAATTGCAGTGCCTGCTTGGCAAATGGATAGGTCATCACCCATTAAACCTTCACAAGACTTAGTTGTTTCGGAAACGCCTGAAATAGTTCCAAATAGAAAGAGCAAATTAATTGCGATAATTACCCAAGATAGGGGTCTAAGTTTAAGCATTATTTCTCCTCTGATTTCATCCAGAATAGACCTCCCGGAGGTAGATAAATAGTGGACATTGGCTCTGAAATGTATGCGGGCTCAGACGGCGGAGGCTATGTAGTCCTCCCAGTGTGGGTTCGACCCCCACTCGGGGAACCAGTTCGCATAGCCCGGGAATCTTCTAGGCCCTAAAC
>JABMMT010000235.1 GCA_013205155.1 Betaproteobacteria bacterium
CGCGACGTTCATCCAGGTGAGGCAATTTATATTGACTTGGATGGCAATTTCTACTCACGTCAGTGCGTCCCTGACGCAGTTCTCACGCCCTGTATTTTCGAATATGTTTACATGGCTCGCCCAGACTCAACGATTGATGGCGTTACTGTTTATAACGTTCGTATGCGGATGGGTGACTACCTTGCTGAAAAGATTCGCAAGGAAACTAAGGTTGGTGAGATTGATGTAGTAATGCCTATTCCGGATTCAAGCCGTCCAGCAGCAATGCAAGTAGCTAAGCGTCTTGGCGTCGCTTATCGCGAAGGTTTTTTTAAAAATCGCTATATTGGCAGAACCTTTATCATGCCTGGCCAAGATGTTCGTGAGAAATCAGTGCGTCAAAAACTCAATGCCATGCGAATTGAGTTCAAAGATAAAACAGTACTGATTGTGGATGATTCTATTGTCCGTGGCACAACTTCATTTGAGATTGTGCAAATGGCGCGCGAGTCAGGCGCTAAGAAAGTGATCTTTGCCTCTGCGGCACCTCCAGTTCGTTTCCCTAATGTGTATGGCATTGACATGCCTACCCGTAGCGAGTTGGTTGCCTATGGCCGAACTGATGAAGAGATTAATAAGCTGATTGGGGCGGACCAATTGATTTATCAAGATGTCGAGGATATGAAGCAGGCGGTCAGAGACATCAACCCTGCGCTTCAGAACTTTGAAGCCTCTTGCTTTGATGGGCATTACGTCACTGGAGATATCACTGAATCTTATCTTGACGCCTTAGAGGCCGCTAGAAATACTTCCGCAGCAAAGGCTGACCGGCAGGGAGATTCAAGTGATTTTGCCCGCTCACAGTTGCACCTGCATCTGGCTACTGAAGACTAAAAACGACAGGTATTTGTCTTGAGGAAGGCAAATCTGTGATTCGGTGTCAAAATAGCAGAATGAAGAGTAAACCTACCCGTAAAAAACCAGATTTTTCAACGCTTGCGCCGGAGACCATTGCGGTCCGTGCCGGCACACGTCGCACGAGTGAATACCAAGAACACTCAGAAGCCTTATTTCTGACATCTAGTTTTTGTTTTGATAGTGCCGAACTAGCTGAAGAGGGCTTTGCTCATGCCGATAAAGGATTTATCTATTCCCGTTTTACTAATCCCACGGTCAGCATGTTCCAGGATCGCTTGGCTGCTCTAGAGGGTGGCGAAGCTTGTATTGCAACTTCTTCAGGAATGTCAGCCATTATGACAATGTCCATGGCTCATCTGCAGGCAGGTGATCATGTTATTTGCTCGCGCTCCGTATTTGGTGCAACCATACAATTGTTCACCAATATCTTAGGTCGTTTTGGAATTACCACTAGCTATGTCGACTTGTCAGATACCAAGTCATGGCAAGCTGCAGTCCAGCCCAATACAAAACTTTTTTATTTAGAGACACCATCTAATCCATTAACAGAAATTGCCGATATCAGGGCCATATCAAAGATTGCTAAAAAAGCGGGCGCCTTATTTGCGGTAGATAACTGCTTTTGTACCCCAGCATTACAAAAACCCTTAGCTCTTGGCGCAGATGTCATCATTCATTCCGCTACGAAGTATTTAGATGGTCAGGGTAGGGTAGTTGGAGGCGCTATTGTTGGAAGCAAAGATTTTATAATGGGCAAAGTATTTCCCTATGTCCGTACAGCAGGCCCTACTCTCTCTGCCTTTAACGCTTGGATATTTCTTAAAGGGCTTGAGACGCTTGAGCTGCGCATGAAGCAACAGAGTCAGAATGCACTGGCATTAGCGCAATGGCTAGAAAAGCAACCCGGTGTTGAGCGTGTTTATCATCCTGGCCTTAAATCCCACCCTCAGCATGCCTTGGCCAAACGCCAGCAAAAAGAAGGTGGTGCGATTCTTTCTTTTATCCTAAAGGGTGGTAAGAAAGCTGCATTTAAACTGATTAATCAAACGAAAATTTGCTCTATAACTGCTAACTTAGGCGACACACGCACTACGATTACTAATCCCGCGACTACGACCCATTGTCGAGTGAGTCCTGAGGCACGTAAAGCAGCCGGAATAACTGATGGCTTAGTGCGCATTGCGGTAGGCCTTGAGAATGTCAATGATCTTGAGAATGATCTCATTGGTGGACTCAAAAAATAATCAAATTGATCAGAGCAGGCCAATGGGTTTTGCAGATGCGACTCAGTTCTGGAATAAACGCTTTGATAAAGAAGAGTTCATTTTTGGCAAAAAGCCAAACGAATATCTTGTTGAGCACACATCTCTATATTTAAAGCCTGGTAATAAAGTCCTTTGCATTGCTGATGGTGAGGGGCGTAATGGGGTGTGGTTAGCCAAACAGGGTATGCAAGTAGTGGGCTTTGATGCATCGGATGTCGCACTGGCTAAAGCAAAACAGTTTGCTCAAGAGAATCATGTAGTAATTGACTACTCATTCTCTGACACGGATAGCTTTACTTGGCAGGTCAATTCTTATGATGCCGTTATTGGGATTTTTATTCAGTTTGCTGAGCCTGAGATGCGCTCCAGAATTTTTAAGCAAGTTCACGATGCCTTAAAGCCTGGCGGCATTTTCATACTGCAGGGTTACACCCCTAAGCAGTTGGAATATAAAACTGGTGGCCCTTCGTTAATAGAGCATCTATACACCGAGCAAATCATCAAGGACCTTGCTAAAGACTTCCAAATACTAGATCTGTGCTGCTATGAAAAGGAACTCTTTGAGGGCGCTAGACATACTGGCATGTCAGCTTTATTGGGACTAGTTGCTCGAAAGTAAGTCTTCAATCTTAATTTGTAAAACGACGTGGATCATTAATTGGTCGAAGGGGCATGATGTGAATCTTCGAGCTATCTATTTCTATATAGGCTGCACTATCGACCTTTAGGGATAAGCGCCTTACTTCAGCTGCCGATGCTTCCCAGACAATGGTGTGTTCACCATTATTCAACTGCATTTGAATGACAGCCACTTGGCCTAATGTACTAATTTGTATTACTTTAGCAATCACACTCTTATCACTAAGCTGCTCATGCAAGCTGAGGCCATCTGCAGGTATAACCCATGCTACTTGAGAATTGGGTGGAATTTTGCCTTTATCAAGCACATGAAATAATTGCTCGCTATTATTCCAGCGAAGTTCGCCTGAATGAAACACACCTTCAAACATATTATTGATTCCAACCAGTTCTGCAACTCGCGCGTTTCTTGGTTTTTGGAATAATACTTGGGGTGCTGCCGTTTGTAGACTAATGCCTTGATCGATCACAGTAATTCGATCTGCTAGCATGTCCGCTTCACGTAGATCATGGGTTACTAAAAGAATTGGTATATGAAGATCTCTACGTAAATCAGCCAAGGTTTTGTAAAGACTTTGCCGAGTGGGCGCATCAATCGCTGAAAACGGTTCGTCGAGTAATAAAATTTTTGGTTGCCTCGCTAAAGCTCTAGCAAGTGCCACACGCTGCTGCTGTCCTCCAGAGAGTTGATGGGGCATGCGCTTAGCCAGCTCTTGTATTCCCATACGAACAAGCCACTCGTGCGCTATAGATCTACGCTCCTCTTTTTCAAGTAAAGCGTTTTGCAGAGGGATGATGACGTTCTCTATAGCCGAAAGATGTGGGAAAAGGGCATATTGCTGGAAGAGAAAACCACAGGAGCGACTCGCTGGTGGAAGATTCTGTTTGATGCCGGTTAACTCATCAGCCTCAAACCAAATCTCGTCATCGCACTGAATTTTCCCAGCTTTTGCTTGGCTTAGGCCTGCAATGGTTCTGAGCGTACTCGTTTTACCGCTGCCAGAAGGTCCAACCAAAGCGTGCAGCTCGCCCGCCTCGCATTCCAAGTTAATTTGCAGGGGATTTGGCAGGGTTTGACTGATCTTAAGCTTAAGCATTCGTCTTGGTCCGGCGATAGTAAGTACTTTTGCCAAAAACACCATATGAGACTGCGATGGCAACTAAAGAAATTCCTAGCAAGAGTAAGGCCAGGGCACCTGCGCCAGAAGTATCAAAACTTTGTACTTTGTCATAGATTGCAATAGAGACTGTTTTAGTTTC
>JABMMT010000236.1 GCA_013205155.1 Betaproteobacteria bacterium
CCGAATCCAGATGAGTGGCAAGAACTTGAACGCACTCCAGGCTCTGAGGGTGAAATTGGCTTCCATTTTTTGACGCTACAACGGAAATAAAAAGACTAAGAACAGTATTACAGTTTTTTTTGAAGCTATATTGCGCTTCCCTATTATTTACCGCCTATTGTCATTGAACCAATTAAGATCGAGCCCGTTTCTTTGGTGCCGCGGATTAAAGAATCACTTCCGACCAACTCAATATCCAACAACATATCTCGTAAATTACCAGCAATAGTGATCCCCTCGACTGGATGCTGAATGACTCCGTTTTCTACCCAGTATCCAAACGCACCCCGCGAATAATCACCCGTGACATAGTTCACGCCTTGCCCCATTAACTCAGTCACTAATAAGCCAGTACCCATCTCCTTTAGTAAGGCTGGTAAACCACCTTTAGGCGTTTTTTTACTATTTAATGTTAAGTGATGCGATCCACCAGCATTGCCAGTGGTCTTCATACCCAATTTACGCGCTGAATAGGTTGATAAAAAGTAACCTTCCAATACACCTTTATCAACTACTGTGCGTGCTGAAGTTTTTACACCCTCTTCATCAAACGGCGTGCTTCCGGTCATCGATTTCAAATGAGGGTTTTCAAATAGACTGATATGTTTTGGCAGCACCTGTTTACCTAAACTATCCAGCAAGAAACTAGAGCGGCGATACAAAGCACCACCAGAGACAGCTTGCACTAAGCTACCCAATAAGCCAGCGGCTAGAGGTGCCTCAAAAATGACCGGGCAACGACGCGTCGTTAAGGACTTAGCCCGCAGACGTGATAGCGCTCGCTGTGCAGCGTACTGACCAATTGCGGCTGGATCTGCTAGCTCCTCAGGAATACGTGAACTAGAATACCAGTCGTCACGTTGCATCTTCGCCTGCTTGCCTTTTTCTGTCGCGATCGGGGCACAAGAAATATAGTGTCTTGAAAATGGATACCCACCCATAAAACCATGAGTTGTTCCCATCATGAAATGGGCGTGGTGAGCAGAAACTGAAGCGCCATCACTATTTTGAATTTGTTTGCTGACGGAAAATGCACTTCCCTCTGCTACCCGCGCAATCTCGACTGCATGAGTAGCATCAATATTCCACGGATGAAATAAATCTAAATCTAAGGGATTCTTTTCGAGGAGCTCGCGCTCTGCTGGTCCAGCACAATTATCTTCCGCGGTATGCTGAGCAATATGATACGCAGCTTCAACTGTGGCCTTGAGGGAGTCTTTAGAAAAATCGCTGGTACTGGCGTTTCCTCGTCGATGGCCTAAAAAGAGGGTTACGCCAACCTGTTTATCCAGGCTTTGCTCAATGGTCTCAACCTCGCCCTTGCGGACAGTTACAGAGAGGCCTTGCCCCTCTGAAACCTCTGCAATCGCATCTGAAGCCCCCTTTTTTTTGGCCTCTTTGAGCATGAAATCCACGATTTCTTGAAACTGATTTGAAGTATATGTAAACATGCCCTAATAATAGCTAGAATAGAAACATGAAGCATACCGAAGCCTGGAAAAGAAGTACTCCAAACGAAATCAAAATTGGTTTAATTTCTATCTCGGACCGAGCCAGCAAGGGTGTTTATCAAGATGAAGGAATTCCCGCTCTGCAAGCATGGCTAATGAAGGCTCTCAGTAATCCCTGCGTCTTTCATGAGCGGCTGATTGCCGATGAGGCAGAAATCGTGACAGAAACGATTGTGGAGCTGGTAGACGAGCTTGGCTGTGATCTAGTCCTCACTACAGGCGGTACAGGCCCATCACGCAGGGACGTCACCCCAGAAGCCACCCTAGAGGCAGGAACCCGTGAAATGCCAGGATTTGGCGAACAGATGCGTCAAATTAGCCTCAATTTTGTGCCTACAGCGATTTTATCGCGTCAAACTGCAGTACTTCGAGAAATTGATGGACATGCTGCTCTAGTGATTAATCTTCCCGGTCAACCCAAGGCTATTGCTGAAACATTGGAAGGTCTTAAGGATGCCAACGGCAAAACCATCGTTTCTGGCATCTTTGCAGCAGTGCCTTATTGCATTGATCTCATTGGTGGTCCCTATATAGAAACCGATGAGTCTGTGATTAAAGTATTTAGGCCCAAAAGCGCTATCAAAAAATAAAGCTCTGACTAGGGTAGTGGAACAATAAATTTCTCACGGTAGTACTTCAATTCTTCAATCGATTCCTCGATATCTGCCAAGGCAGTATGAGCCTGTTGTTTGGTGAACCCCTTTACCAGCTCTGGATGCCAACGCTTACACAACTCTTTTAGAGTGGAAACATCGATATTCCGATAATGAAAATAGGCCTCTAGTTTAGGCATGTACTTGGCCATAAAGCGTCTATCTTGTCCAATCGTATTGCCACACATAGGAGCAATACCTGCCTTAATATATTTCTTTAAAAATTCGATGCATTCTGCCTCGACTGTAGCTTCATCCTGTGTGGCTGCCCTCACCTTATCGATTAATCCAGAGCGCCCATGGGTTCCTTTATTCCATGAATCCATAGCCTCTAGAACCGCCTCCTCCTGATGTAAAACCCAAACTGGCGCCGTAGCAATCGTATTGAGGTGTGCATCGGTCACAATGATCGCAATTTCCAAAATACGGTCAGTTTCAGGGTTTAACCCCGACATTTCCATATCCACCCAAATCAGGTGTTCATTTGCTGGGGCTGACTGTGCAGCCGAAGAATTGCTGGGGTTAATTTGTTCGCTCATATCTTTATTCATTTGATGATGGATAAGAGACTACTGTAATCATCGCGCCACAGGGTAAAACCCTTAGAATCTTCGATCTCTTGAGCGTTAATCAATTGAATATCCCGAAAGGCTTTTTTATCTTTACTAATCAGCGCCCATTCGGACCGGTAGCCTACCTTATTTTCTGAGGCAGCAAAGCTGATGACTTTGATATCTTGATCAAATGCATTTGCTGCAGTTTTAACAACTGGTCTTAAGTTTAGAAAGCGATTGGTAATGTGCAAGGCCAAAATTCCATCACTCTTTAAATGCCTGAAGTAATGTGTAAATGCTTCTTTAGTAAGTAAATGGATCGGAACCGAATCACCCGAGAAGGCATCAATTACGAGAACATCAAACTGTTGATTTGGCTCTTGCTCTAATTGCAAACGCGCATCACCTAAAACATACTCGATGCTTGCAGGGCTATTGGATAAAAAAGTAAAGTACTTTTGAGCAGCGTCAATCACTTGAGGATTGATTTCATAAAAGCGGTAATCATCACCCTTGCGTGCATACCCAGCTAAAGTACCAACACCTAAACCCACTACCCCAACTTTAATAGGCTGGCTAGATTGGTTTTTGACTAAGATGGCCTGCCCGACTCCGCTTTCGCGCACGTAATATGTAGTCGGCTCTTGCGCTTTTGCGGGATCAATAAATTGACTGCCATGGCTGATTTGGCCATGCTGCATGGTTTTGTAGCCACGGGCCTTATCAACATAAACCTTTAAGGTGCCATAAAAATTTCGGTAACTCAACTCAATACCAGCAATGTCATGCCAATGATCGTCAATCCGAATCACGCTAATCAGCACTAGAAAAGAGGCGATTCCAGCAGTGGTAAGCACCTTTAATTGCATGGTTTTAAAGCGCGCATTGGACAAAATGACTAAAGCAACGACGATACCGGTTAGAACAATGCCGATCGATAGCTCGTAGTTTTCAGTAAACCAATATGGAGCAATGACGCCTACAAAAAAGCCGCCCATTACACCACCTACTGCCAACATTAAATAGTAAGTTGTTAAATAGCGTGAATTAGGCTGCTGAGATGCCAGCTCGCCGTGACAGACCATGCAAATAACAAAGAATGAAAATAAATTAATGCCCGTCGAAATGATCACCGGCAATTCATTTAAGCCTAAGGTTGGCAAATAAGCCAAAATAAAGAGCGCTGCTACTAATAGAGGCAGGAACAGCTTCCTTTGATACCAACCGCTACCCTCAAAACAAATAATGAAGGACAGCAAGTAAAGGGCTAGTGGGGCAACCCAAATCATTGGGACTGGCGCAATATTTTCAGTTAAAAAGCTGGTATCTGCCACCATTAATATTGATGGGCATGCTGCTAACAATATCCAAATGAATAAACGAGAAGCGGGCGGCGCAGGAACAAGCTCTTTTTCTGTCTCTACAAGGGCAATACTATTGCGATTGCGCCATGCCAAGATTGCACAGGTTAATACAAATACAACATACAAAGCCGACCAACAATAGGATTGCCACTGGGTTGGCAGCATTGGCTCAAATGCAATCGGGTAAGCCAGTAGAGCCAGCATGGATCCAAAATTAGAAAGCGCAAATAAGCGGTATGGAATGCCGCCTGTGCGCTCACGTGCAAACCAAGCCTGAATTAATGGTCCAGTTGTGGAAAGCACAAAATAAGGCAAACCAATCGAAGCAAATAAAAGGCCTAATATTTGCAGGGTGGGGTTTTCACTACCGGTAGGCTTCCATAACTCACTCGCAGTAAGCGGTAACAAAGATAAGCTAATCAACAGCAATGCAATATGCAAGATGCTTTGCCGATAGGGGTTTAGCGCCTTAACAATCCAATGCGAATAAATATAACCAAAAAGCAAAGTGGCCTGGAAAAACAGCATGCAAGTTGTCCAGACTGATGCTGAGCCACCAAACCATGGCAGGATTATTTTTCCAATCAGCGGCTGTACCTGGAATAATAAAAAGGCACTTAAAAAAATAGTCAGGCCGTATTGAAAAGTCAGCTGTAGGTTGTATTTCATAATGTTCTAGCGTGATGGTGTTTTTTTAAAGGGGTAGTCGTTTTTTCAAAGAGTTGGATTCTAATATGCACTGTACTTATTATATTTGTAAGTACTCAATGGCATTGTTTCATTACCATCGCTTTTTCTTCTATCTTCTATCTTCTATCTTCTATCTTCTATCTTCTATCTTCTAGCCAAGCTATAGTATCGAGCCATTAATTTTTGAGTATCACTTCAACCCAACAAGCTCTCGGTCAGCTTCTTTGGAGCGATTTCGTTTGACATAGCGGTATTGAGTAAATGAGGGACTGAGTTTGTATTTTTCAACCTTCTACCCTTATGCATCAGGATAGCGACTGAAGTTAGGTTTTTAGCTAAAATTGATACTTTTCCAAATATAATGATCTCATGACATTTACAATTATTTTTCTCATTGCTTTTATTGCTAGCTTTGGCCTACGCCACTGGCTTTCCCAACGCCAAATTCGTTTTGTTGCTCAACATCGCGGCAAGGTACCAGCCGAGTTCGCCGAAAAAGTAACATTAGCAGAGCACCAGAAGGCGGCAGATTACACC
Source organism: Betaproteobacteria bacterium (assembly GCA_013205155.1). Classification (GTDB taxonomy): domain Bacteria; phylum Pseudomonadota; class Gammaproteobacteria; order Burkholderiales; family Burkholderiaceae; genus Polynucleobacter. Next base: position 5,349 of record JABMMT010000236.1, read on the forward strand.
ATTGCTAAGTTGCGTTTAGGCAATCTAGAAAATGGTGTCAGCGCCATTATTTTAATTTCTTTCACCTTATTGGGCGGATTAGAGATTCTGAATATTGGCTTACTCCAATTACTAGGTGCTGGCATCGCTCAACAAATGGCACTACTAGTATCGATCGTCCTGATTTCAGGAATCATTGATATTCCTTTTTCTTGGTATAAACAGTTTAACCTTGAAGAGCGGTTTGGCTTTAATCGGATGAGTAAAAAGTTATTCTTTAGTGACATGCTAAAGGGTATTGGGGTTGGTGGTGCTATAGGCATCCCCTTGTTGTGGGTCATCCTCTCTTTAATGGCTCAAGCCGGAGATTTTTGGTGGCTCTGGGCTTGGGGAGTACTCACAGCGTTTAGTTTGCTAATGCAATGGATTTTTCCCACTTTTATTGCACCCCTATTTAACAAATTTGTTGCCTTGGAAGATGGGCCTCTCAAGACACAGATTGAAGCTTTATTAAAACGTTGCGACTTTGCAAGTCAAGGTTTGTTTGTGATGGATGGCAGCAAACGCAGCGCCCATGGCAATGCATTTTTTGCTGGTATGGGAAGAGCTAAACGGATTGTCTTTTTTGATACCTTAATTGAGAAACTGAATCCTGGTGAAGTAGAGGCCGTCCTTGCACATGAGTTGGGACACTTCAAACACAACCATATCCGTAAGCGCCTTCTAGTATCTTTTGTGCTCAGCTTTGGTATGTTTGCATTATTAGGGTGGATTAGTACTAAAGTCTGGTTTTATACGGATTTGGGAGTAATGCCAAACCTCAATGGCTACAACGGTGGTTTGGCACTGGCGCTCTTCATGCTCGTTTCTCCGGTATTCAGCTTTTTCCTTACCCCCCTAGCTAGCTTAGCTTCCCGTAAACATGAATACGAGGCAGATGGGTTTGCTGCAGACAAATCTTCTGCAAAAGATTTGATCTCTGCACTAGTGAAGTTATACCAAGACAATGCCTCAACCTTAACGCCTGACCCGCTGTATACCGCCTTCTATAGCTCTCACCCACCTGCTCCATTACGCATTGCCAACTTGCAACGCTTTAGCTAGGCAATATGGAGCAATTTCTTGCGCTACTGACTGCATCTTATGGAAGGCATTATTTAGCGCAACGGATTACTAAGGACCCTCTTGGCAATCCAATGCTGGGACAAGAATTGGTTCAGGTCAGCACACCAGCTAAACAACATATCGGCGCTGTTGGTGATGAGTTGCTACTAGAGAGCACCTCTGCTAATCAGGCCCGCATTATTGAAATTGAGCCTAGAGAAAATTTACTGTACCGCTCTGATGCATTTAAAAGTAAATTGATTGCATCTAACGTAGATCAAATTCTCGTGGTACTGGCGACACAACCTGCATTCTCCCCCGACCTTTTGGGTAGAGCGGTAGTCGCTGCTGAAGCAAATCAAATTGGTCTTCATATCCTGCTCAACAAGTGCGACCTCAGGGATAATTTGACTCATGCCCGCAAAATCATCGCGCCCTATGCGCGCATGGGATACCCTGTAAGCGAGGTCTCAGCAAAATTTGACCCTGCATCCATTGAAGCACTTCGCCCAGCTCTTCAAGGAAAAATATCGGTGTTTGTGGGCCAATCGGGTATGGGGAAATCGAGTTTACTGAATGCCTGGGTACCGAATGCAGCAGCACTCACCCAAGAATATTCAGTACGCCTAGATACTGGCAAACACACCACGACTGCCTGTCGTTATTTTGAATTACCAGAAATCTGGGGTAAAGACGCTCATGGAAAATTGGGTGCGCTGATTGACTCACCAGGATTTCAGGAATTTGGTTTAGCCCATATGTCTGTCAGTGAACTACAACATGCCTTTAGAGAATTTAAAGGTCTATTAGGGCAATGCCGTTTTCATAACTGCGCTCATCAAGCGGAGCCTGATTGTGCGGTTCGAGAAGCTGTAGAGAAAAATGAAATAGCACCAGAGAGACTAGCGCTATTTAGGCAGTTGCGTTCAGATTCAAAAACAGCCGATACACAATTGCAAGGTATTAGCCAAGCCAAACAGCGCTGGTCAGCATTAGCAACAAAGCCATCCAAGCGATAACCAAACGCCATACCAGACCAACTGCAGAGCGCATCGTGCGCTCAGTTGGCTCCATACCTACTTCATAAACTAAAGGCTCACCTGCTTCGGCCATACGTAGAGCTTCATCGCTATCAGGCTCACTTAAGGGCTGACCTAAACGAACACCAAGTGCACCACTACCGGAGGCTAGAATCACACTTGATAAAGAGTCTGGCCACTTCCGAGTGAGGTAACGCCAGCCATATGCAGCACCTTCAAAGTTGCCCACAATGGCAAAGCCCATCGCAGTGATACGTGCAGGAATCCAATCAAGTACATAAAAGAAGTGACGCGCAGCTTCACTTAGGTTGAAGTCGCCACGCTGAGACCAGCGCTGCGCAGCAATGTCTGCTAAGCGGTATAGAACCACGCCAGCAGGGCCCATTGGCATTAAGAACCAAAAGAGCACACCAAAGACATGACGATGAGAACCAATGATGGCACGCTCTAATGCTAAAGAAATGACTTCGGTTTCTGTTAGGTTAGAAGTATCTAGCTCGGGTCCATACCATTCAGCTAAAGCAGCGCGTGCCGCAGGAAGATCATGACTCTCGATAGCCTCATGCACCAATGTAAATGAATGACTGAACTGACGAAAGCCAAAGAAGAGATAGGCAATGATGATGTTCCAGATGAAGCCCAAAATTGGGTAAGTCACCATGCACACAACATAAACAATGAATACAAAAAAGGTTGGAAGAATGAATGCTACCAAGCAAGCCATGCGAGCACCAATAGGACTTGCACCCTCTTCAGACTTGCCACCGAATTCACCGGCGACCCAATCCAACCAACGGGCGCTCATTCGAGCAATCCAATGGCTAGCAGTTACTGGGCGATATTGCTCAGCAATGAGGGCGAAGAGGATAGAAAAGAAGGTCATACTTTTAATAGATGATAAAGGTTACGTAACATTCCAGCTGTAGCGCCCCAAATAAAACGATTCTCATAGGGCATCGCATAAAAACGACGACCGCCCTGCTCACTTTGCCACACCCTGATTTGATGATTGGCTGGGTCCATCAAAAAACGGAGTGGTACCTCAAAAACATCAGCCACCTCAAACTCATCCAGAGGATATTCTGCCTGAGCTTGAACCAAACCAACTACTGGAGTGACGCTATAACCTGAAACCGTGAGGTACTGGGGCAAATGTCCAATAATCTCCACACGTGACCGATCTAAGCCAATTTCCTCTGCACTCTCTCGTAATGCGGTGTGATTGGGATCAACATCATCAGGATCCATCCTGCCACCTGGAAAACTAATTTGCCCAGCATGATCCCGAAGATGATCCGTTCTTTGGGTTAATAAAACAGATAGACCTTCCTCTTGCAATACCAAGGGGATAAGAACGGCTGCCTGCGTAAGCTTCCCTGCGGCTTGACGCCTAGCAATAATGTCCGCCGCCATCACATGACGACTTTCGTCGGTAATTTCCGGTTGCCATTTTGGCTGAACCAGAAAACGCTGCCTTAGAGAATTTGGATCTAAAGCTAGTGGTGACACTTTTACCTGATCAGAGCAAACCTCATGAACTGGGACGGAGCGAGCATCAAAATCTGGAGGCGCAGCCACATTGATGGGATCTTCTTCGGGCTTTGGGGTCTTGGGCATATGCATATTCTAAGGCAACAAAAAAGGCGACCAAGGCCGCCTTTTTTCATGCAGCAATGCGAATTACTCAGCAGCTGGAGCAGCCACTACTTTAGTGCGTGCTTGCAGCTTCTCTTTAATACGTGCTGACTTACCAGAGCGGTCGCGCAAGTAATATAACTTCGCACGACGTACATCGCCGCGACGTTTTACTTCAAGGCTTGCGATTAGTGGTGAATAAGTTTGGAAAGTACGTTCAACGCCTTCTCCAGAAGAAATCTTACGAACGATAAAACTGGAGTTCAGTCCACGATTACGTTTAGCAATTACAACGCCTTCAAAGGCCTGAGTACGCTTACGAGTACCCTCAACAACGTTCACGCTCACTACCACTGTGTCACCAGGTGCAAAACTTGGCAAAGTTTTGCTAGCACTTAAGCGAGCAATTTCTTCTTGCTCAATTTTTTCGATCAAATTCATTTTTAATCCTTAAACATCTTATTAGCGTTTAATCCCGAGATATTTATCAACGGACCTAACAGAGGATGCAGTTAAAACAATTTCACTAAACCAAAAATTAAACTACTCATTCACAACTGCACACTACTAAAAGTATTCACAGCGAGCGAAGAAATTGTTCATCTTCTCGGGTTAGCAACCCATTGGTTCTAGCAGATTCAATTAAATCTGGCCTAAACCTGAACGTCAGCTCTAAAGACTTCTGCCGACGCCAATTTGCTATTTTAGCGTGATGTCCTCCTAA
>JABMMT010000237.1 GCA_013205155.1 Betaproteobacteria bacterium
GCCATGCTTTAGGGTGCTTAAGATATGGCGTTTGAGGGCTTTTTTCATGTAATGTGGTTTCGGGGAATCTCTGCTTCTGTCAGAAACTCTTCATCTGATACCGAAAATGGTCAATAGGCCCCAATTATATTGGGTTTATAGGCCTGAAATTGCTAAATAGAGGTATCTGGGCAGCCTTGTTAGCCCAAATTAGCCCTCAGGGGACTAAGCTTAAAAAGAGATACTCAAAGAAAATGATCAGATGGACCACGCCCTGAAGGACGGTAGTCCTGCCAATCGCTAAAGTGAGCGCTCCTATGAAGAAGGAGAGATACATCAAGATCATATTGAGCGAGCTGATGCCCAAGCTGAGTGGAAGATCAAAAATAATCGCGATGGCAGCCACGGCTGGAATGGTTAATCCAATACTCGCTAGAGCAGAGCCTAAGGCTAAGTTCAAACTACTTTGTAAACGATTAGCGCGGGAAGCACGGACAGCAGCGAAGCTCTCAGGCAAGAGTACTAGTAGTGCAATGGCAATACCCACAATCGTTTTAGGCGCACCTACTGCCTTGACCCCGGCTTCAATGGCTGGGCTCAGTGCTTTAGCCAATCCAACAACCGCCACTAATGTCACCAGCAGAAGCACGGCGCTGACTATTGTTTTTACATTGCTGGGTTCAGGAGCATGGACGCTATGGTCGGTTTTATCTTTCTTCGATTTTGGAAGATAGTAATCGCGATGGGTAACCGTTTGGAAAAATAAGAATGCGCCATACAACATAAAGGAAGCAATTCCAGCAAAAGCCAATTGACTCACGCTAAAGGTAGGGCCTGGAGTACTGACTGTCACCACGGGCATTACCAAAATAAAAGTTGCTAAAGCGGTTAATACTGCCAACGCAGAATTAGTGCCCTCATTACGAAAAGACATCTCATGCTGTCTGAGGCCGCCTACAAAAATACAGAGGCCAATAACACCATTCATGATGATCATGACCGTAGCAAAGATGGCGTCACGTGCAATAAATTCTGAGCCCTCATTGCCGGCTAACATCATTGAAACGATCAGCGCTACTTCAATGACGGTAACACTAAGAGCGAGCACTAAGGTTCCAAATGGCTCACCAATCTTATGGGCGATCAGCTCGGCATGATGAACTGCCAAGAGCACTGCGCCAATCAGAGCGGCCCCAAGTAAAGCAATAACCCAAGTTTGATTTAGTAAATCTGTCATAGGAGTTGGCCGAGGCGAGGAGGGTCAATAAAGGGTAAGCTTATAGTACTTTATAAATAAAGATGAAATATATGAAAGCAATGATTCTATTCGGGCACGGAGCAAGAGATAGTCGTTGGCGTGAACCCTTTGATCGCTTGGCCCAACTCTGGCAAGCACAGCACCCAAACACCCCGGTAGAGCTTGCCTTTTTAGAAATGATGCAGCCCTCACTCGAAGAGGCTGTCAGTGCTTTAAGCGCAAAAGGGGCAACTCAAATTACGGTAGTGCCAGTCTTTTTTGGGCAGGGCGGCCATTTGCGTAATGACTTCCCAGTGTTACTAGAGGCATGCCAAAAGCAATACCCCAACATCACACTAAGCGCGACGCCTGCTGTGGGTGAAGACCTGGCTGTCTTGCAAGCGATTGTTGATTTCGGGGCTCGTACTCTCTAAATGTTTTGAGCTTTGTTTTAGAGCTTGCCCAATCATGATGAGTGCAGGTGAGCTGCGATCAAACCATTGATCCGCTTTGCCTGCAGCGAGTTCAGAAAGAGTGCTGCCCCATTGACGTTCACGCGGCGTACTCACTGCTTCTAATATTTGCACAGGGGTATTGATCCCATGATTGGGGCTTTGCTCGATTAGCTGTTGCGCAATCCGTGATGCATCTTTACGACCCATGTAATACACCAAAGTATCGGCTGATGGATTGGCAAGCGGTTCGCCATGACCAGAATTTTCTGTTGCTTGAGCTAGCGTTACAAAGGCAACACTACGCGAGACGCCACGTAAGGTGAGTGATTGCCCAATGCTAGCAGCACCAGCGAGAGCCGCAGTAATACCAGGAACCACTTCAACTTCAATGCCGGCATCCTTTAGCGAGCTTAACTCCTCATCAGCCCGCCCAAACAACATGGGATCACCACCTTTGAGCCGAACAATCGTTTGATATTTGTGAGCAGCATCCACTAGGCGTTTGTTAATAAAGTGTTGCGCAGAAGATAACTTACCGCAGCGTTTACCTACCGGCACTAAGGTAGCTTGTGGGCACAGCGCCAGCATCTCTGGTTCAACTAAAGCATCATGGAAAACAATATCTGCCTTCTCCAGCAACTTTGCGCCACGAACGGTAATCAGATCAGCAGCGCCAGGGCCGGCACCCACTAAATAGACTTTGCCGAAAGTATTATTGGGCTTCATCTCTTTAGGCCTCTAAAAGCGAGCGTTTGCCGCGCCAACTATTTTGAGTGGTAACGGTAAATAAATGAAATTGATTTAAGCCAAGCTCCAAATTTTGATCAGGACGCAGCTCAAAGCTATCAAAGCCTACTCGCGCTCCTTGGAGTAGTTGATCAATTAAGACGTCGCCAATTGCTCTTATTTCTCCTTGCCAGCCAAGGCGGTCACGTAATAAAGCTGCCGTACTAAAACTTCTACCATCTCTAAAAATAGGAAAGTGCGCGGCGACTAGAGGCCAAAGCTGTTTGCCCGCTTCAATGATGTCTGCATGCTTCAAGATATCCTCATCTGCACTAAACCAGACGCCAATATCACCGTTGTTGGCACGCTCGATGATGTCAGCATTCTTGTGATGGGTAATCCACCAATGAAACGGTACTAAAACTTTATGGGCTCCATGCTCAAGATCTGGAATGCCCCCTTCATCCTGCTCACCATTCCAAACCTGCCAGTCATTTTGAACGATTGAAGGCTCACCTTCTTTCGGAAAGTAAATGATCTGAGGATTAAATTGAATTTGCGTAACAGTTGTCATTAAGCTGGCAGTCCTAGGGCATCTCGCTTCTGAGTTTTTGCCTTTGCATTACTGTATGCAGCTTCTTTAAATGGCGTTATTCCTAGACGACGATAAGTCTCGATAAAGGATTCATCATGACTGCGTTGCTCAACATAGGTATTGATGAGACTGGTCATCACATCCGGTATCTCATCTGCATAAAAAGACGGACCAATTACTTTGCCAATAGCAGCCCCATTGCCTTGTTCACCCCCCAAGGTAATTTGATACCACTCTTCACCATCCTTATCAACACCCAGCACACCAATATTGCCAACATGATGATGGCCGCAGGAGTTAATACAACCGGAGATATTGAGACTAATATCGCCTAGGTCATGCAAATAATCTAAATCATCGAAGCGCTCTTGAATTGCCTTAGCGATTGGTAAGGACTTTGCATTAGCAAGAGAGCAAAAATCTCCGCCAGGGCAAGCAATGATGTCTGTGAGCAGGCCAATATTCGGTAGAGCAATTTTTTGTCTCTTTGCTGCTTGCCATAAGGAAAACAGTTGAGTCTGTTCTACATCCGCGAGTACCAAATTTTGTTCATGCGTAAC
>JABMMT010000238.1 GCA_013205155.1 Betaproteobacteria bacterium
GATGAGTGCAGGGCAAAAGATAAGCCCTTTTATATTGGGGCATTCACAAGACATATCTTAGGCCTGGCCCACGGAAGAGCAGGGTCTAGATACTGGCGCCAGCGCCTCTCTGATCATCATGCTTTAGCTAAAGTTCAAAGTAAAGCGGCAATTGTGGATTTCTTTATTGATGCCAGCCTCACCCTTGGGGATTGGGCGGCCTTTGAGTATGAAAGTGCTTAAGTAGAGCCTAGCTAGCCTATTTTTGACAGGTTTTTGAGCTAAAAGCTATAATGTCACCTCTACAACGGCGGACGTAGCTCAGTTGGTAGAGTCCCAGATTGTGATTCTGGTTGTCGCGGGTTCGAGCCCCGTCGTTCGCCCCAAACTACTTCAACAAAAGCTCCTCAATGGAGCTTTTCTATTAGAGTAATGCCTTATGAAAAAGTTCGATATTTATCAGATTCTATTTGGCGTAACGCTTTCAGTGATTGCGCTGTATTTCATGCTCAGACCTACTGGCAGTCAAGCTGCTCCAAGCTCGCCAATACCAACAGTTCAAATCGGTAAGGTCATTTTTGACCAAACAGAAATGACAATTGGCGACGTTAAGGGCTTTGCAGCTGCGACTGGCTTTGTCAGCGCTGCTGAAAAAAATGGCGGCGGACTTTCTTATGAGGCAGGATTTGTTAAAAAGCCTGGTTGGTCATGGAAAACTCCCTACGGTGTTCCCGCCAAGGATTTAGAGCCTGTTGTTCACCTCAACCAAAAGGAAGCGGAGTCCGCATGTCGTTACTATGGAAAACGTTTACCAACAAATGATGAGTGGATATCAGCAGCATTTCTAGAGCAAAGAGCTAATCCACCAAGCGGATACATAAAAGGTCAGCGTTACCCTTATCCAGGCGGGAGCACTCCAGTGGTTTCACATTGCCTCAATGGCTGTGGAGATTACAAAGGTTTAGCGCCGGCAGGGGCACTTAATCGTGGTACGGGCCATGTCATCACAGGAAGCACTAAGCCTGGTGTGAATGGGCTATTTGATATGGGTGGCAACGTTTGGGAATGGACCGCTACAGAGAGAGGCGGCGGTTACATTACACGTGGCTCATCATGGTGGTACGGTCCAGAAAGACAGCAAGAATCAGATGTGGAATCTAAGCCCGGTGATATTGCTGTGGTTTATATCGGATTTCGGTGTGTGGCCGATGCCGTGAAACAATAGGGAATGTCAAACCCAGCAATTGAATCTTCTGAAATTGAAGTAACGCCCGATTATCAAGCGGTCATCGATGCGATTGAACGTCGCGATCCCTATATATTTGTTAGTGGTAAAGCCGGTACCGGTAAAACAACCCTGATTGGTTATCTTCGAGAAATTATCTCTGGTAATGTCGTTGTGGTTGCGCCAACAGGAGTGGCTGCACTCCAAGTCAAAGGAGTAACGATTCATTCCTTCTTTAGACTGCCACCTCGATTAATCTTTCCAGAAGAAGATATCAAGCCACTGCGTGATAAGCGACTCTATAAAGATATTCGCCTCCTCATCATTGATGAAATCTCGATGGTCAGAGCAGACGTGGTTGATGCGATGGATTTATTCTTGCGCGAGAATGGACCGCAAAAAGGAAAACCCTTTGGCGGCATACAGGTGATATTTGTGGGAGACTTATTTCAACTGCCACCAGTGGTATCGAGCGCCGATATGCAAGTGCTATCGGAGCGCGGCTATGAGGGCCCCTATTTTTTCTGTGCCATGGCTCTACATCGTAAGGATGTCACGATGGTTGAGCTAACTAAAATCTTTCGTCAAAAAGATGAACATTTTGCAAGTCTATTAAACCAAATTCGTATTAATCAAGATGTAGATGAGGCTATCGATATCCTCAATGCCCAATGCTTTCGTCACGATGCAGTAACCGATGAAGACACAATTACTCTGACTACTACGAATGCGAGGGCAGATCAGATCAATGGTGCAGGTCTTCGTGCTATTGAAAATGATGTGAAAGTATATCTAGGTAAAACAACCGGCAAATTCAATATAGACGAACGTAATCTACCGTCCGCCAATACTCTGGCCTTGAAGGTGGGTGCTAAGGTGATGTTTACTGCAACAGATAGTAACTTTCCTAAACGCTGGGTCAATGGCACGATTGGTATCGTGCGTGAGCTTCTGCCTGACAAGGTAAAGGTGATGGTGAAGAATGGTCCATATTCCAACACGCTTGAAGTGACAGCGCATCAATGGGAATCCTATCGCTATGACCATGACATGATGTCCGGAAAGATCACACCCAGCATTATTGGAACTTATGAACAAATTCCGCTGATGCTGGCATGGGCAGTGACCATTCACAAAAGCCAGGGCAAGACCTTAGATAAAGTGAAGGTAGATCTTTCATCAGGAGCATTTGCATCCGGTCAGGTCTATGTAGCACTGAGTCGTTGCAAAACAATAGAAGGCATTTCTTTACAAAGACCGATTGAGCCCAAAGATGTCAGATGCGATCAAGAAATTAAGCGCTTTTATCTGAATTGCCTACCAAATTAAGTTATGCAGATTTTTAATTTTTCCAATAGTGCCCACTTTTTTTTGCAGGTGAAAACATGAAGGATGCAACATCAATACCAAAATATTCTTGGGGTTTATTCGAGTATGAATTTCAGAAAAAGAGAAAGCCCAAACCTAGCAGCAAGTTTAAGATTTCTAACAATATTGCTACTAAGCGTAACTCATCATTAGTACTTGGTGAGTTTCCAAACCAAGATGATCAAAATTGGGTTTGGTGAGAGGTTCTACTTAAAATCCAGCCGCTAATCCATCACGACGGTGATCGCTACCTGCGATATATGCAGTATCAGTATCTTCACTTAACCTTGCAATCGCCTGAGCGCTACCAAAGTCCAAGCTATTAGAGGCTTGAACGGCCACTTCATGACCAAGCTCTATGAGTCCATCAATAATACTTTGCGGCATTGCTGCTTCAACAGTTAACTTACCTAAGTCGTCAATACGCCAGCGCGGAGCATCAGAGCAGGCTTGTGGATTGAGATGTTCATCCACAAAGCGCATCACAAATTGAACATGACCTTGAGGTTGCATATTGCCGCCCATCACACCAAAAGCCATCGCGGGCTGATTTCCCTTAGTTAAAAATGCAGGAATAATCGTGTGGAAGGGGCGTTTACCTGGGGCCACTTGATTAGGGTGACCATTAACCAAGCTAAAGCCCATGCCGCGATTATGAAATGCAATACCACCAGGAGCTACCACTCCCGAACCAAAGCCTTTGAAATTTGACTGGATATAGGAAATCATCATGCCAGATTCATCTGCAGCGCAAAGATAGACAGTGCCACCGGAGTGAGGGTCACCAGGACCGTAAGATCCTGACTTGTTGTGATCAATTAAAGCTGCGCGACTTGCTAAATATTTTTTATCTAAGAGCGCGCTTGGAGGCATCTTCATAGAAGATGAGTCAGATACATAAGCATAGGCATCTGCAAAAGCCATCTGCATTGCCTCGACTTGCAAATGAATGCGTTTTGCAGAATTGGCAGGGTATTGTTTTACATTAGCAGCTTCTAAAATGCCCAGTGCAATTTGAGCGGCGATACCAGAACCATTTGGTGGAATCTCATGCAAGGTATATTCACCATAATCAAATGCCAGAGGCTCAACCCATTCTGTTGTGTAGTTGGCAAAGTCCTGCATCGTAAAGCAGCCACCCGTTGCTTGCGCAAAATCTACCATTTGTTTTGCCAATGGACCTTTATAAAAAGAGGCTGTTTCTGTTACAGCAATCTCTCTCAGAGTTTTAGCCTGCTCTGGGTAACTCCAAATCTGACCTGCAGCAGGTGATTTACCATGTAATAAAAATGATTCAGAAAATCCAGGTTCATTTTTGAGAATAGGAACTGCTTCACCCCACTGACGTGCAATTACTGGAGATACTGGAAAACCATTTTCTGCGTAATCAATCGCACGCTTGAAGAGTTGTGCAAATGGTAGCTTGCCAAACTTGCGTGATAGTTCAATCCATCCAGCCACCACACCCGGGACAGTGACTGTTTTCCATCCAATCAAATCCATAGCAGCCTTACCTGCAAAATACTCAGGCGTCCAAGCAGCAGGAGC
>JABMMT010000239.1 GCA_013205155.1 Betaproteobacteria bacterium
CAAAAGAAAAAAAGTGGGAATATATTGGTAAACCTGTACTTATTATTTTTGGCACCCTAAATATTTTTATTATCGTATTTTTCTTAATCTACTATTACGCTTAGGTGTAGGGCTTTAAGAGTCTCTTACAGTACTGGTGTTCGTAAAATAACAAAAGCCACTTCAGTAGCCTTTGTTATTCTAGCGATGCTTTGAAGGATTATGATTTTTTGGTGTACCCAGAGCACCAGCCATTGCTAGGCACATGTTTTCCGGGAAATAGGCCGCAAGGTCCATCAGCTGATCCTGCAGCGCCTTGATAAAGCACGCATGATCCGCATTTTTGGCCCGCGGCGTATTGCGGATATTTTGCTTTATTAGCTTTAGATGCATCACTGACAAAACCCAAGGCAGCTGCCTCTGGATCTGATGGAGAGACCATCGTTTGAGCCTGTACTTTGCTGTTGAGTAACAAAGCAGTAGCTCCTGTTGCAGAAAGAATGATAAATTGCCGACGACTATTTTTCATGGAAATTCCTAAGTGTGTTGGTTTGGATAGTGTCGTGATTCTATTACAGTAAAATGCTTTTTAGATGACATATTGATTACTACTCATCAATCTTTTTAATAACAAACCTTTTTTGAGTCAAAGGCTAATTAAAATCTATGTTGAATAAGAAAATGATAATGCCATTTGTCTGGGGTTTAACAGTGGCAATCCTGGGTGGCTTGGCTACTGATTTGGGGCCATGGTATCAAGCCTTAAAAGAGCCCTTTTGGAAGCCACCTGACGCAGCATTCGGACCTATCTGGTCTACCATCTTTATATTGTCTGGTATGGCTTGGTATGGTGCAAAGAACTTTACTTCAGATCCTAGGGTTCTTAGCCGTTTAACTATTTTATTTTGGCTAAATGGTTTTCTAAATTTACTGTGGAGTATTTTGTATTTTCATTTTCAAAGACCGGACTGGTCTTTATATGAAGCAGTATTTTTGTGGCTTTCAGTTCTGGCCATCTTGCTGACGATACGAAAATTGTCTACTAGATATAGCTTATATATGTTGCCATATTTAATCTGGGTCACTATTGCTATTGCTTTAAATTGGGATACTGTTCGACTTAATGGACCGTTCACTTAGCCAGTTGGTATTATTGGCATCTTTATTTCCATTAATAATTTATGAAGAATATACAAAGTAGTGTTGGCAGTAAAAATGTGTGTTTTCCCTTGCCTGGTCCTATATCAGAGGCGATGATGAGAGGGCTCATTGGCTTAATTGATGTTGATGGTGGGCCTACACCTGAGCAGAGTCGCTTATTGAATGCTCTGGCAAATCATGTCTTGGGTATCGACATGGGTTCCATGATAAAGAGTCCAGCGCTTTCACCTTTAGAGCTTGCTGTGCATCTGCCAGATGCAAACTATCAGCGAATCTTTATGCAAATTGCGATTGTTTTAGATTTGTGCCGTCATCCAAAAAATGAGATGCAATTTCGTCGTGTTGAGAAATACGCTGCAGCACTCAAATTTAATGGAGTCGAGCTTACGATTTTACGAGATTTTGCTCACCTGTCGGCAACTGATGCATCATCTGACTTCTTTCGTTTTTATGGCCAGTACACATCTGACCTCTCTGAGCACAATGCTAAATTTCCTTCCGGTGACCCACGTGAACTCGACGATCAGTTTTTTGATCGTATTGCTGAGTTCGCGCATATGCCTTATGGAAGTTTAGGATGGGCATTCACTAATTTCTATACTCGATGTAAGTTAGTAGCACCAGGACGTGATTCTCCAAATCCTAGTTACTATGTCAGTCATGATATGGGTCACGTTATCTCAGGTTATGAAGCTACTGGACCTGGGGAGCTTGCTCTTGGAGCCATTAAGCTTGGCCTTGACGGTAGTGATGCTAACTGGATGGCATCACTGGCTAATTTATTGATTCATGAGGTTGGGTTATTTACACATGGTACCAATACTCAATTTATACCTTACGGGAGTGGAGGGGATCCGTATTACAAAGCTGGTGTAAGAGGTGCAATGGATATGCCAGGAGCTGCAGATCTTTTTGCTGAAGCATTACAACGTGGTACAGCATGTGGTGGAGACTTTACAAAATTAGATCATCTTGCTATCGCCCACATGCCCTTGATAGAAATAAGGCGAGAGTTAAAAATTCCACCACTGAGTAAATCAATGTATGACGATAAGGAATTCTGGCCAAGTTCTTATTAAAAAATTGAGACAAAAAAAGCCACCCGAGGGTGACTTTTATGCTTCTACTTCTACTAATTAAACGTTTGCCAAATGCGCTTCTAAAGTTTTGGTGAACTTATTAGCGTGGCTACGCTCTGCCTTTGCCAATGTTTCAAACCAATCAGCGATTTCGTCAAAGCCTTCGTCGCGTGCTGTCTTAGCCATACCTGGGTACATGTCAGTGTACTCATGTGTTTCTCCAGCGATCGCTGCTTGCAATGCTTCAGCAACGGTCTTTGCAGGCATACCAGTACCTGGCTCACCTGCACCGCCTTCGATCAAATACTCCATGTGACCATGGGCATGACCTGTTTCACCTTCAGCTGTTGAGCGGAATACTGCTGCAACATCGTTTGCACCAGCGATATCAGCCTGGTTCGCGAAATACAAATAGCGACGATTCGCTTGTGATTCACCAGCAAATGCCTCTTTCAAAGACTGTTCAGTCTTTGATCCTTTTACAGTTTTAGCCATAATTGACTCCTAAAAATAGTTAGTTAAAATCGGTGATAAAGCAGGTTTTTTAAGCCTTTAGACATTCACCTGAGATCAATTATGAACAAATCTATGGGTTTGAATAATCATATTTTTGTATTGGCTTGATAGTTAAAAACAACTGATATAGAAATTTCAATTAATAAAATATAAGACCAGAACCTATCTAAAGATGTTTTAGAGGCAATATCATCCAATCAAGCCTTGATTCGATGATTTATGGGTATTCGAGGTAGTTTATTGTCCTAAAGTAGCCATGTATTTAGTTATTTACTATTGATATTGTTAATTAATACAATTTTACTATCGATTCTTTGGGCCATAAACTAGCTTCATCTAGTGGCATGGCCCATGCACAAAAATACAAGAGAATGAATATGACAATCAGTGAAGGTAGTTTAGAGGCTCCAACAAGGCATCCCTTGGATTGGAAAAATCCTCAGTTTTACGACAAGGCTAATTTAGAGGCTGAAATGGAGCGGGTATTTGACCTTTGCCATAGCTGCCGTCGTTGCGTGAGTCTTTGTGGATCATTTCCTACTCTTTTTGATTTGGTTGATGCTACCGAAGATCTTGAGATCGAGCAGGTTGATAAAGCTGACTATCAGAAGGTGGTTGATCAGTGCTACCTATGTGATGTTTGCTATATGACAAAGTGTCCTTATGTACCACCACACCCATGGAATATTGATTTTCCTCATTTGATGTTGCGCGCTAAGGCTGTGAATTTTAAAGACGATAAAGCGAGTTTCCGCGACAAGCTACTTTCTTCAACCGATCAGATGGGGCACTTCGCTGGTATTCCGATTGTTACCCAAACAGTTAATGCAGTGAATAGCACTGGACTTGCTCGTTTAATGCTGGAGGGAGCTTTAGGCGTTGACAAGAATGCTTGGATTCCAGAATATGCGCCAAAGACTTTCCCACAGCTTGCCAAAAAATCTGTAGACCTCCCAGTGATTGATGGTGCTAAAACACCTGGAAAAGTAGTGATATACGCCACCTGCTATATCAATTACAACGAACCTGGTATCGGTCAGGATCTCATCAAGATTCTTGCGCACAATGCCATCCCTTATGAGTTGGTTGACAAGGAAGCCTGTTGTGGAATGCCGAAATTAGAGCTAGGCGATTTGGAGTCAGTTGCCCAGAATAAAGAAAAAAATATTCCTAAGTTGGCTAAGTTTGCACGTGAGGGCTATGCTATTTTGACCCCCATTCCTTCCTGTACATTGATGTTCAAGCAAGAATTGCCACTCATGTTCCCAGAGTGCGCCGATACACAATTAGTCAAAGATGCTATGTGGGATCCATTTGAATACTTTATGGCACGTAATTCTGACGGGCTGTTGAAAAAAGATTTCAGCAAAGAGTTGGGACAGGTTAGCTATCACATGGCTTGTCACTCACGGGTACAAAACGTTGGTCAAAAGACTGCTGAAACTCTAAGGCTTATTCCTGGTACTGAAGTGAATGTGGTCGAGCGCTGTTCTGGCCATTCTGGTACTTGGGGTGTAAAGAAAGAATTTCATGAAATGGCCATGAAAATTGGTAAGCCTGTTTTCAACAGGATGGCCGAGGAAGAGCCAAACTACATCAGCTCAGATTGTCAGCTTGCTGGCCATCATATTGAGCAAGGCATGGAAGAGTTGGGATTGCCAAAATCAGAAATGGCTCACCCGCTTACTCTGCTTGCTAAAGCATATGGTCTGTAAGTAAAACAATATAAATACAAAGGAAATATTAAGGTATGGCAACTATTACACGCGATAGTCTTTTAAGTCTTGAGGCTTATCACAAGGAGCGTCCTGCTTTTCGTGATCAAGCAATCAAAGAGCGACGTTTACGCACTGTCCATCTTGGCGATCACCTCACCATGATTTTTGAGAATGAATTTTTAATGCGCTATCAGATACAGGAAATGTTACGTGTAGAAAAGACATTTGAAGAAGACGGTATCCAAGACGAGTTGAATGCTTATAACCCTCTAGTACCAAGTGGATCTGACTTCAAGGCGACGATGATGATTGAGTACCCTAATGAGGCAGACCGGAAAGTAGCGCTCGCTAAATTAGTTGGTGTTGAGCACCAGATATTTATTGAGGTAGAAGGTCAGCCACGTGTTTATGCGCTTGCTGATGAGGATTTAGAGCGCTCTACAGCAGAAAAAAC
>JABMMT010000240.1 GCA_013205155.1 Betaproteobacteria bacterium
GAAGAATGGTCTAACTGGGATCAGTGCATTTGGGTTATCGAGACTGTGGCAGAAAACCTAGAGCTCAAACAACAAGTATTTACATACTTAGATCAAGTGGTTCCCACTCATATTCCGATTGGTAGCAATAGCTCAGGCTTTCCAATCAGCAAAATTGCAGAAGGCCTCAAAACGGCTGAACGTATGATGGGCGCCCACTACTTTATGCCCGCTGAGGTTGTGCCTTTGGTTGAAATTGTGATGGGCCAAAAAACAGCCTTGCCATTTGCTCAACAAGCTTGTGAGCTTTATAAAAAGATTAGTAAAAAACCTGTTCTGGTTAAAAAAGATATTCCTGGGTTTTTAGCTAACCGTATTCAGCATGCCCTGATGAGGGAGGCGCTTTCTTTGGTGCAAGAAGGTATCGCCACTCCGGATGATATTGATGATGCAGTGAGATACAGCTTTGGATTTCGTTATGCTGCTGTAGGACCAATGACCCAAAAGGAGATCTCTGGATGGGACGGAATGGCCAATGCTGCAAGAGAGATTTACCCTTCTCTTTCTAACACCGCATTCTTGCCCCCTAAGGTAGAGCAATTAATGAAAGAAGGTAAAACGGGAATGAAGGCTGGTGAAGGTTTCAGAAAATGGACCCCTGAAGAAATCGCTAAGGTATCTGACTCTTACTCTAGAAGATTAAAAGCAGCGTTTGATGTCCTTAACATTGAATAAGGGCATAACCTTTAGCAATGGCATCTTTCACTCTGCTCTCTTCGGGCTTGATTCCAACGCCGCTATCAGACAGTTGGGCCACATCTAGGTGCCCCTCTTTGGCTGTTAGCGCTTGAGCGCAAATATCAAACTGCAGATACTGATTTGACATGCTAAAACCCCAAGGGATCTCGCCGAGAGCAAAACCAATCGCAGCTGTTGCAGCCCCTGAGAGAGATGTTTCTGCAATTTTGCATGCCAAGTTAATGCCGAGATGGTTGGCCTTTAAAACTTTCGCAGCCTCAACTGCCTCGAGTACGCCGCCTGTTTTAATGAGTTTCAAGCTTGCCCC
The DNA here is from genome assembly GCA_013205155.1 of Betaproteobacteria bacterium. GTDB lineage: Bacteria > Pseudomonadota > Gammaproteobacteria > Burkholderiales > Burkholderiaceae > Polynucleobacter. The sequence goes on from JABMMT010000240.1 coordinate 1,046, forward strand.
ATCAAATGCCTGCGCTTGTATAAATTCTTCGATCTCTACTAAGCCATGGATCGATTCATCTAGGCCAATGGGAATCAGTGATTTTTGCTTTAACGCTATAAAGTCACTTAAAGGTAAATCTGCTGGCACCAGTTGCTCAGCAAAACTTAATTTACTCGCTTGCTTTGACTCACAAAAACGGATTGCATCAGCCAAGCTCAAGGCGCCATTCGCATCAACAGAAATCACATCTCCATCTAGCAAATCAGAAAGCATGGCTACCCGCTCCATATCTTTAGCTAAGGGCAAAGAACCAATTTTGATCTTCCAGTGTTTAAAGCCTAGTGCGCGATACTCTTTAGCATCTGCTATTTCTTTCTCGGGCGAGCCGCCTAACATGCGTAGTAAAGGAATCGGTTTTGGCTCAGCAAGATTGGAGAGTTTATTTTCTAAACGCAGATATTTCCAGAGTGGTATTGATTGCCTTTGGGTAAAGAGATCTAACAAGGCCATTTCAAAACACGATTTTGCTGAAGCGTTGCCATATAGGATGCTAGAAAAGATTTCGGCAAACTTGTTTGGCTCTGCCCATTCGCATGATTTTCCATGCTCAACTAAGTACTTCACACTACCCAGGAGACTATCTAAAGTCTCACCAGTCATGAGTGGCGCAACAGATGCTTCACCCCAACCCTGCCTACCCTCATCATCCGTCAAACAGAGAAGAACTGTTTTGGCATCCCGCACCAATTCCCGCGACATCTTGATCGGCTCAATGAGCGGTATAGAGAGTGGGTAGATAGTCGCTTGAGTAATTTTCATTTGCAGATATTAATACTTAAATTGAACAACCAAGAAAAATAATGATGAAGAGCCCTACATAAGATGGAGTATTTTGGCATTCTTTTTGCAGTCTAAGCTTCTTCTGAAATATTAATGAATGTATTTGCCCAAAATGGTAGAAAATCAAGCTAATTAGTCAAAATGAAGAAAAAACCTGAAGCGCATTAAAGCGATTAATGAAACGTTTAAAAAATGAATTTACTGAAAGACTGACATGATTGAAACTTCTGGAAAAAAATTAGCAGGCCCAATCATTCGCCTCCACCCTAATGACAATATTGTGGTAGCCCGGGTTGATGTTGGCATTGGTGCTGAAGTCCCTAGTGAACACTTTACAAGCCGCAGCCAAGTTCCTGCAGGTTATAAAATCGCTACCAAGAAAATCCTCAAGGGCGAGCCGATTCTAAAATACAACGTTACAGTTGGATTTGCGAATGTTGATATCGAGCCAGGTACGATGGTTCATGGCCATAACACTGAGTTTCGCGAGTTTGATCGCGACTATGCTTATGCCAGCGAATTTAAACC
>JABMMT010000241.1 GCA_013205155.1 Betaproteobacteria bacterium
ATCTGGATAACTGAATGCAAGAGTTAAAAGAACATCTTTGACTCTAAATGTGCCAGTTTGGCGTCCATAGATGGTTTCGATGCCAATAATGGCAACGATCAGTTCAGCTGGTACTCCTGTCAACTGTTCTGTTTGACTCAAAAAAGCCTGATTTTGCTCCCAAAAGGCTCGACCAGCCTTGAGGCGGACTGGTTCAATAAAGCGCTGGCGGTATACCAACCAATTCTTTTTAAACGTAGCCGATGGGGGTAACACCAATTTGCGTATCGATGAAATCGTTTTAGCATCTAAGAACCCTGCTTCTATGCTCGAAAGTGGGATTTGGTGAGTCTGAGATACCTGAGCCATGAGCTCATTGAGATTTTGGCTAAAACGGGCTTCAGGGACTGCTTCTTCAGCTTGGTTTACGATGGGTTGTACAGCGTTACTGGGTTGATTATTTGCTTGGTTGTTGGTTTGTATGGGGGTGTTTGAGCATGCTCCCAATAGTAGGGCCAAAAGTAGGTAGGAAATGCAAAATTTCATGTCGAGATTAGATTATAAAATTACAGTTTTGCTATTAAGGAATTTGAGTAATGACAACAGGATACATAACTCATCCAGACTTTCTGAAACATGAGATGGGAAGCCATCATCCAGAGTGTCCCGAGAGAATTCAGGCAATTAATGATCATTTGATTCGTAGTGGTATTGATCGCTTTTTGCACCATTTAGATGCTCCCTTGGCAACCGAAGACCAGCTTGAGTTGGTTCATAGTCGGGATCACGTCAGTTTTGTCAGGGATCGCGCTCCTGAAAGTGGCTATTTCATGTTGGATGGCGATACGATTATGAATCCTCATACCTATCGAGCTTCATTACGTGCTGCTGGAGCAGCTATTGCAGGCGTGGATGCGGTGATGAAGGGTGAAGTAGAAAATGTGTTTTGTGCAGTAAGACCACCAGGTCATCATGCCGAGCCTACACGTTCAATGGGATTTTGCCTGTTTGATAACGTTGCTATTGCTGCACGTTACGCCATGGCAACTTATGGGATCGAACGCGTCGCTATCATTGACTTTGATGTTCACCATGGTAATGGCACAGAGGCTGCATTTCTGAATGAACCCAATGTGTTGATGTGTAGTTTTTTTCAACACCCTTTTTATCCTTATAGCGGCTTAGATAATGGGGATAATATGGTGAATATTCCTTTACCAGCATCTACTCGTGGCGATGTAGTGCGCTCTATTGTGGAGGAACGCTGGCTTCCAGCTTTACGTAATTTCGAGCCACAACTCATTATTATTTCTGCTGGTTTTGATGCTCACCGTGAAGATGATTTGGGGCAAATGGGTTTAGTTGAGGATGATTATGTATGGATTACTCAGCGCCTAAAAGAGATTGCTAAGGAATATGCACAAGGTCGCATTGTTAGTTGCCTAGAGGGCGGCTATAACCTTTCGGCCCTAAGCCGCAGCGTAGTCGCACATGTTAAAGCGCTCGCAGATATTTAATCAATAGATACTGAAGGTAAATGATGGCTAATATTTATGAACAAGGATTGGATCGTAATTCAGCGAATTACACACCCATTACGCCTCTCTTGTTTTTAGAGAGATCAGCAGAAGTTTATCCAAATCGTATTGCAGTCATTCATGGGAAATTTCGTCAAACTTGGATGCAAACTTATGAGCGTTGCCGCCGTCTTGCAAGTGCTTTGCAAAAGCATGGCATCGGATTGGGTGACACCGTCGCAGTAATGTTGCCTAACACTCCGCCAATGGTGGAAGCTCACTTTGGTATTCCCATGGCTGGCGCAGTGCTCAATGCTTTAAATACTCGCTTAGATCCAGAATCGATTGCCTTTATGCTCAATCACGGTGAAGCTAAAGTGGTAATCGTGGATCCTGAGTTTTCTGGTGTGATGAAAAAAGCATTAGAGCTTGTTAGAAAAGAAAGTCAGCGCAACATTTTGCTAATTGATGTTGAGGAAAAAGAGTTTCTTGTGCCAGGTGAAAAGTTAGGCCAACTCACCTATGAGAAGTTTCTCGCAGAAGGAGATCCAAACTTTGCTTGGCAGGTACCAGCAGATGAGTGGCAAGCAATATGTCTTAATTACACTTCAGGTACTACTGGAAACCCCAAGGGGGTGGTTTACCATCATCGCGGGGCGGCTATCAATGCCGTATCTAATATTTTGGACTGGGATGTTAATAAGCACCCAATTTATTTATGGACTCTGCCAATGTTCCATTGCAATGGATGGTGCTTTCCATGGACGATTGCCGCGCGAGCTGGCGTTAATGTGTGTTTGCGTCGAGTAGATGCAGAGCATATTTTTGCAGCAATCAAAGAGCATGGTGTCACACACTATTGTGCCGCTCCAATTGTGCATAACTTATTAGTGAATGCTCCAGATGAAATGAAGGTGGGCCTACCTACGGGTGTTAAGGGCTTAATCGCTGGCGCAGCACCTCCCGCCTCGATCATTGAAGGGATGGAAAAGTTAGGTTTTGATTTAACCCATGTGTACGGTTTGACAGAGGTGTATGGTCCTGCAGCTGTATGTGTTAAGCAAGACGAATGGAATAATCTGGATATTGGCGAGCGTGCCCGCCTAAATGCAAGACAAGGTGTGCGCTATCATATGCAGCAAGCCATTACAGTTTTAAATACAGAAACAATGGAGCCTGTACCTGCCGATGGAGAAACCATGGGTGAGGTTATGTTTAAGGGCAACATTGCAATGAAGGGTTATCTCAAGAATGAGAAGGCTACTAAAGAGGCCTTTGAAGGTGGCTGGTTCCATTCAGGTGACTTAGCTGTTATGAATCCTGACGGATATATCAAGATTAAAGATCGCAGTAAGGACATTATTATTTCTGGTGGCGAAAATATTTCCTCAATTGAGGTTGAGGACGTACTGTACCGCCACCCAGCAGTGATTGCTGCAGCAGTAGTGGCAAAGCCAGACCCTAAATGGGGTGAAACCCCCTGCGCCTTTTTAGAAATTAAGCCTGGGTTTGAGGTCACTCCCGCCGATATCATCACTCATTGCAAGCAGTATTTAGCCGGATTTAAGGTTCCTAAAGCGATTGTATTTGGCGAGCTACCAAAGACATCTACTGGAAAAATCCAGAAGTTTGAGCTTCGTAAGCAGGCTGGCTCAGCCGCAGCGATTGATGTTTAATTCCATCAAATGGAATGAGTCATGCCTAAGTCTTCAGAGACGGATAAAATAGCTCATGATCTGTCCATATGGCGGCAATCAGATAAATCAATATTACTTTTTGTAAACATTTTGCCAACATTGAGAATTCCAGATGAAAATCTTAGTAGCTGTTAAACGCGTTGTTGATTACAACGTGAAAGTGCGCGTCAAGTCTGACAACTCTGGCGTAGATATTGCTAACGTCAAGATGAGTATGAACCCTTTTGACGAAATTGCTGTTGAAGAAGCAGTGCGTCTTAAAGAGGCTGGCATCGCAACTGAAGTAGTGGTTGTGACCGCTGGCGTAAGCCAGTGCCAGGAAACCTTGCGTACTGCTTTAGCGATTGGTGCCGATCGCGGTATTTTGGTCGAAACTGATGCTGAGTTACAACCCCTGGCGGTAGCAAAAATTCTGAAGGCCTTAGTAGAAAAAGAAGCTGCTCAAATCATCATTCTCGGCAAGCAAGCAATTGATGATGATAGCAATCAAACTGGCCAGATGTTGGCAAGCTTACTTGACATTCCGCAGGCTACTTTCGCATCCAAATTAGTCATAGCAGATGGCAAGGCAACTGTAACACGTGAAGTCGATGGTGGTTTGGAGACTATTGCGCTCACTTTGCCCGCGGTCATCACAACGGATTTGCGTTTAAATGAGCCGCGTTATGTAACCCTACCGAACATCATGAAGGCTAAGAAAAAGACTTTAGATATTGTGAAGCCTGAGGATCTTGGTGTGGATATTGTTCCTCGCCTCAAGACAATTAAAGTGGAAGAGCCGCCTAAGCGCTCAGCTGGCGTCATGGTGGCTGATGTTGCGGCTTTGGTAGAAAAACTCAAAAATGAAGCGAAGGTGATCTAAATGGCTGCTCTTGTAATTGCTGAACACGACAATCTTTCCTTAAAGCCGGCAACCTTAAATGCGGTAGCGGCCGCTTTGCAATGCTCCCCAGAAGTCGACATTCTGGTTGCTGGAAGCGGTGTAGATACGATCGCAGCAGCAGCAGCACAAATTGCCGGTGTGCGTAAAGTGATCCAAATAGATGCTGCCACATTGGCTGACCAGTTAGCTGAACCTTTGGCTGCGCAGATTCTGAATCTAGCTGGTGCTTATAGCCATCTTTTAGCACCTGCTACCGCAAACGGCAAGAACGTGATGCCCCGTGTCGCTGCTAAATTAGATGTGGCGCAGTTATCGGATATTACCAAGGTAGTCAATTTAGATACATTTGAGCGTCCAATTTATGCAGGCAATGCAATTGCTACCGTGCAATCAGCTGATTTAGTGAAAGTGATTACTGTGCGCACCACTGGTTTTGATCCAGCACCAGCAACTGGTGGTTCTGCTGCTGTAGATAAACAAGCTGCCACTGATAGTGCCGGCAATTCCTCTTTTGTTCGGCGTGAACTGACCAAATCTGATCGTCCAGAATTAACTGCTGCAAAGATTATTGTTTCTGGTGGTCGCGGCCTTGGATCTGGAGAAAAGTACCAAGAGATCATTGCCCCGCTAGCTGATCAGTTGGGCGCTGCCTTAGGTGCATCACGTGCTGCAGTGGATGCTGGCTACGTTCCAAATGATTACCAGGTAGGTCAAACTGGAAAGATTGTTGCTCCACAACTCTATATTGCAGTCGGTATCTCTGGCGCTATTCAGCATTTAGCTGGAATGAAAGACTCTAAAGTGATTGTTGCCATCAACAAAGATCCAGAGGCGCCGATTTTTGCTGTGGCTGATTATGGTTTGGTTGCTGATTTAAACACTGCTATACCAGAGCTGACAAAAGCACTTAGTTAGGCTCAATCTAAAGGAGCAGTAATGCCTTATGTAGCGCCCGTTAAAGAGATGTTATTCGTGATGAATGAATTAGCGGGGCTCGCTCAGGTAGTGGCATTTCCTTCATACGCTCAAGCGGGTGCTGATATAGATTTGGCGCCAGCTATTTTGGAAGAATCAGCAAAGTTTACTCAAGACATAGTCGCTCCACTAAATTGGCCTAGCGATCAAAATCCCAGCTCATTAAAAGATGGCGTAGTTACGACTTCTCCCGGCTTTAAGAATGCCTTTGAGCAGTTTGCAGCTGCTGGATGGCAGGGTGTTATTCATCCTGCAGAGTTTGGTGGGCAAGGTTTACCAAAATTGATTGCCACTCCCTGTTTCGAGATGGTGCATTCAGCAAGCCTTTCTTTTGCCTTATGTCCGATGCTCACTGATGGTGCGATTGAGGCTTTACTCACTGCTGCAAGTCCTGAACTTCAAGAAAAATTTCTACCTCAGATGATTGCTGGTGAGTGGACTGGCTCAATGTGTTTAACGGAGCCTCAAGCTGGATCAGATTTATCCATGGTTCGTGCACGTGCTGTACCAGAAGGCAATGGTATTTATCGAATTTTTGGCACCAAAATCTACATTACCTATGGTGAGCATGATATGGCTAAAAATATTGTGCACTTGGTGTTAGCAAGAACGCCTGATGCGCCAGAGGGAGTAAAAGGTATTTCTTTATTTGTTGTGCCTAAATTATTAGTGAATACAGATGGTTCCTTAGCTGAGCGCAATGACGTTCATTGCGTATCTATTGAGCATAAATTAGGTATTAAGGCCAGCCCCACTGCAGTGTTGCAGTTTGGCGATCATGGTGGTGCTATTGCTTATTTGGTAGGCGAAGAAAATCGTGGTCTTGAATATATGTTTGTGATGATGAATGCTGCTCGCTTTGCGGTGGGCATGCAAGGTATTGCAGTAGCAGAACGCGCGTACCAAAAAGCGGTGCAGTACGCAAAAGATCGCGTTCAAAGCCGTGATCTAGTTGGATCTTCTGGCCCGGTTGCTATTATTCATCAGCCTGATGTTAAGCGGATGTTAATGACAATGCGAGCCTATACAGAGGCATGTCGAGCCCTAGCTTATTATGCTGCTGCTGCTTATGATGCACAACATGCTGCGCCTAATGCACAGGATCAAAAAGTAAATCAAGCGATTTATGAGTTTCTAGTACCTATCGTAAAAGGCTTCTCTACTGAAATGTCGATCGAAGTTGCTAGTCTAGGCATACAAGTGCATGGCGGTATGGGATTTATTGAAGAGACAGGTGCTGCTCAACATTATCGAGACGCCCGTATTTTGACAATTTATGAAGGCACTACAGCTATTCAGGCAAATGATTTAATTGGCAGGAAAACAGTTCGTGACGGCGGTGCTACCGCTAAAGCACTTGCAGAGAAAATAGTACAAACTGAAAAAGATCTTGCCGCCAACGGATCAGCAGATGCGATGGCTGTACTGAAGCAATTAAGCGCTGGACGTGCAGCATTTGAAGCATCAGTCGATTACATCTTGAATAATGCCCAGAGCGAGGTCAAAGCGGTTTATGCAGGGAGCTTTGCTTATTTACGTTTATGCGGGATGGTATTAGGTGCTTGGCAAATGGCTCGTGCCCTCTTAGCTGCGCAGCGTTTGCGCGATTCTGATCCTGGTTTTTATGACGCCAAGATTACTACAGCACGTTTCTTTGCAGAACATTTATTACCTCAGGCGCAGGCCTTAGCAATCTCTATTTTGGAAAGTGGCCACTCAACTAATGCATTAGAGGTAGAACAGTTCTAAAGCAATTAGTATTTACTGGGATAACTTTTTAGCTTCATATATTTGAGAAATAAAAAACTGCTCAAAAGAAATGGCTAAAAAAGTCATCATTACCACTGCACCAAATACTAAAGAAAAAATAACTGTCAATACCACAGGCCAGCCTGAGTGGGTTCGCTTGACTTCTTCAATACTGGGGTTGAATTGGGCATCCCATTTTTCATCAGGACGTAGACCAAAAGTAATCGTTGTTAACCAGCTTGCTTCAATTGCAATAAAGCCAAAGGTCAGGAGCACCCAACCTGGCGCTGAATCAAAGTGATCGGCTTTTAGAAGGCCATAGCCTGCTAGACCACCTAGCAGTGCACTCAATTGAATCCAAGCCCAGAAGGATTTTAGGCCTTGTAAGTAGAAGCAATTGAAACCGCTGCCTGGAAAAAATAAGCCGAGAGCGCAAAAAATGAGTTTGAATTTTTTCATGAATCTTGTGTTGTGAAAGTGATGAGCTTATTTACCGATGACTAAATTGCTGCGTTGGGTAAAGCTCAACACTTCTCGGTCAGCTCCAATCATGAGTAATTGATCACCATTACGCACGATACTGCGATAGTCATTGAGCTCGTATAGAAAATCGTTTTCTAACTCCATGCGAGCAGACGGACAACTCATTTTTGAGCTGGTAATTTGCTTGAAGGTAAAACCTTTTGCATCTTCATCTAAAGCAGCAGTAAAGCGATTGCAGCCAGTTGAGCCACTGACCCTTTCACCTTTTGCATCAAAAATCATTTGAATGGGATTACTGCTCTCCCCCTGGGGAATCTGGCGGGTCCGAACTTCGCCATTCGTATTTGGGGGTAAGTTCCAGCGGGTTAATTCCCATTTGGTATTGCGAAGTTCGCTACTGGGAGGACTGGTCTTTGCACCGCAAGGGGGAATGACGTTTGCGCAAGCTGTCAAAAGCGATAGGCTAAGGCAGCAAACCGTCATGAATAGGCTATTTAAGCTACTTTTGGAGGGGCTAAAAAGCGCTATTTTGACAGTCATTTTTTTATAAAGCATTGATTTATATCAGTTTTTTACTTATGTTGGTTATCTATTCTACTGGCTTAAAGACTTAAATAGGTGGAAGAAGTAGGGGTTTTCGTCTAGAATATGAGGTTTTCCGCTCTACCTTGTATTTGCTTGGGGAGCTGGAGCCCAAGTTTTTTGTAGAAATTTCATTGGGTTGTAATCAACCTGTTTTCATTTTAGATTTTAAGGAATAAGTATGGTCGTCATTCGACTGGCACGCGGCGGCTCTAAGAAGCGCCCTTTTTACAGCATTGTTGCTACTGATAAGCGCAACCGTCGCGACTCGAATTTTATCGAGCGTATTGGTTACTTTAATCCAAAAGCAGCTGAAACTGAGCAAGCAATGCGCATTGCTCAAGATCGTTTGACTTACTGGACTGGTGTTGGTGCGCAAGTATCTCCAACTGTTGTTCGTTTGATCAAAAATAATCCTGCTGCTTAAATATTATCTAGCTAAAAACTTCATCATTGCGATGGAGTTTTTAGCGGTATGATTTTTGGCGGTTTTGTTTCGGGAAAATAGGGTGTCTTTCAAATGAGCGCGCCTTCCTTAAATGATTTGATTGAGCTTGGCGCTATTTCTGAGGCCCAAGGTTTGCAGGGACAAGTGAAGGTTAGACCTCACTCATCCGATCCTGTGACACTTCTATCTTCTAAAGCAGTTTGGTTGTCCTTGATCCCACGAAGGGATACTGGCGTTTCTGCATCTGTAGAACAAGCCTCCTTGACACAATACAAAGTGAAGAGTGCCAAGATGCATAGCGGCAATGTGGTGATGGCGCTAGAAGGAATAGCAGATCGCGATCAGGCGCTTGCCCTAAAGGGCGCTCGCATCTTAGTGGCTCGTGACGCCTTTCCAAAAGCAGAAAGTGATTCTTATTACTGGGTTGATTTGATTGGTTGCCAAGTTACCAATCTACAAGATGAAGTATTGGGTGAAGTGATTGATATTACTGAAAATGGTGCGCATGGCATCATCGCAATCGGTGATCCTGCGACTAAAAAAATCTTGCAACTAGTACCATTTGTGAAAGAGGTCGTTCACAATGTTGACTTGAGCAAGAAAATGATTACGCTCGATTGGCAGTCTGACTGGCAATAGCCCTCTTTGGAAATTGAGATATGCGCTTTGATGTAGTCACCCTTTTCCCAGAAATGTTCTCAGCGTTAACGCAATGGGGAGTGACTGGTCGAGCTTGCGAGCAATCACTTGCTAGTGTCCATCTTTGGAATCCACGAGATTTTTGTTCTGATGTCCGTAAGACGGTAGATGATCGTGCCTATGGCGGTGGCCCAGGCATGGTGATGATGGTTAAACCCCTGGAAGATACCCTTGCACAAGTTAAGGCCGTCCATCATGCTGCAGGACTCAAGAGTGGCCCCATTTGTCTTTTGGCTCCGCAGGGCGAGCGTTTTTCTCAGAAAATCGCTGGAAATATTCTCAATGAAAACAATATCAGTTTTATATGTGGTCGTTATGAGGCTATAGACCAACGTTTTATCGATCGCAATGTAGATTTACAGCTTTCGATAGGTGATTTTGTGGTGTCTGGCGGTGAAATACCTGCTATGGCCATCATGGATGCAGTGATTAGGTTGATACCAGGAGCCCTAGGGGACGATGAATCTGCTGTCCAAGATAGCTTTATGAACGGTCTTTTGGACTATCCGCACTATACGAGACCCGAAATATATGAAAATTTATCTGTTCCGGACGTGCTTTTAGGAGGACATCACGCTAAAATAGCAAATTGGCGTCGGCAGAAGTCTTTAGAGCTGACGTTCAGGTTTAGGCC
>JABMMT010000003.1 GCA_013205155.1 Betaproteobacteria bacterium
CTATAGCGATCGGTCAAATATCCCGAAACTGATCGAGTCAATAAAGTGAATTTAACCAACTCTTCCATGACATCAACTACCCGATCATAATTAGCTGATGGCTTCATGCGATTATTGTCATCAAACTCTAAAAATGCTTTTGGTACAGAGGATTGATTGGGAATCGTGATCATCCTCATCCACCTGCCTAGTACTCGCATTTGATTAAGAGCATTAAATGATTGCGAACCACCATTCACTTGTAGTAAAGCCAGAGTCTTGCCTTGACTAGGCCTTACTGCGCCAATGCTAAGTGGTATCCAATCAATTTGACACTTCATCAGCCCAGTCATTGCTCCATGACGCTCAGGACTACTCCAAACCATACCTTCTGACCACTCTACAAGTTTTCTTAGTTCAACTACTTTCGGATGTGTTTCAGGGGCATCATCTACTTGTGGTAACCCATGGGGATTAAAGAACCTAGTTTCACATCCCATCGCCCTCAATAATCTTTCAGCTTCTTCTGCTAGAAGGCGACTAAATGATCGCTCTCTTAGTGAACCATATAACAGCAATATTCTTGGTGGGTGGTTCTGTAATGCATTTGCTTCAACTTCATCAAGAGTTGGCTTTTGAAAGAGTGCTTTATCGATATTAGGGAGGTCGGACATGAATGAATAGTAATGAAAATCGGTTAATTAGCTCAAAATATCCATAAAAACTAGATTTCATTGAACTGTCACATTATTTCTATTATCATCGAATTATGAAAAATACAGAAGCCGTAAGCGCATTTGTAGCTCTTGGACAAGAGTCTCGCTTAAACGTTTTCCGTTTGATTGTTCAGCGGGGCGATGTTGGGTTGACACCGAGCCAAATTATTGAAAAGCTAGGCATTCCCAATGCGACCTTGAGTTTTCATTTAAAAGAGCTATACCAATCTAACTTGATTACGGTAGAGCGTCAAAGTCGCAATCTTATATACCGCCCCAATGCTAAGTTGGTCCAAAACCTCAGTGAGTTCTTATTGGACAACTGTTGCGGCGGTAAGCCCTGTTCACCTGTTAAATCCTCCAAAAAGGTTAAATCGCTATGAAGTCATACAACATTCTTTTTCTGTGCACCCATAACTCAGCACGCTCAATTATTGGTGAGGCATTGGCGTCTACTCATCCAAGTGGAAAATTCAAAGGTTTTTCTGCGGGCTCTACTCCGGGCACAAGCGTAAATCCCATTGCCGCTGACATTGCCGCAGAGTTGGGAATGGATCGCACTTTGTTAAAATCAAAAAGTTGGGATGTATATGGCCAACCTGAAGCCCCCAAGATGGATTTTATTATTACTGTTTGTGACAATGCAGCTGGTGAGCAATGCCCATTTTGGCCTGGACAGCCTGCTACAGCGCACTGGGGATTTCCTGATCCATCACAAGTTCAGGGTACACAATTAGAAAAGCGTCACGCATTTAACGAGGTAATGAATGGCCTTAAAAGGCGTTTAGATATATTAGCGTCTATGCCTTTAGAGAAACTTGATTCAATGAGTTTGAAGGCAATTCATACTCAAGTATGAGAAGTTATCTCAGTGAGTTTATTGGGACAGCTCTTCTATTAGCAATAGTAGCTGGCTCTGGAATTATGGGTGAGACCTTAGGGGCGGGTAACGCCGCAGTGGCGCTACTTGGAAACAGTATTGCTACTGGGGCAGGGCTCTACGCTTTAATTGTTTTGCTCGGGCCCATCTCGGGCGCTCACTTTAATCCTGTTGTGACTTTGATGTTTTGGAAGCTTGGCCATCTAGATATAAAAAAGATGTTGGGTTATTGGGTATGCCAATTTGCTGGAGCTATTAGTGGAATATGGCTTACACACATCATGTTCAGCTTGCCCCTCATTCAAGAATCAACAAAAGCTAGAACAGGATTAGGGATCTGGGTGAGTGAATTAGTATCAACGCTCGTATTGCTCTCAGTAATTCATATTGGCGACAAGGAAGCCAAAGATAAGGTTCCAATGTTAGTTGCTTTAACGGTGACAGCAGGCTATTGGTTTACTTCATCTACCTTCTTTAGCAATCCAGCAGTAGCGGTGGCTAGAAGTTTTACAAACACGTTTGTTGGCATTGCTCCATCCAGCGTATTTGGATTTGTTGTAGCTGAAGTCATAGCGGCATTGCTGCTTATAGGAATTCTTGCTCTAGTTGAGCCTAAGGAAGAGAAGACGTATAAGAGAGGACTTTGATGGGCTGTTTGGGTCAATAGCGGCACCACTCTTGCAGAGTCAAATCACCAAGTCATTACACAGTTTATTACACAGTCCCGATTTAAGCGTGTAAGCCATTGAAATACATAGACTTTTGAACAGCCACGATTTCTTCTAAGGCGTAGGTCGCACGTTCGAATCGTGCTGGGCAGGCCAAAATATTCTTTATGTTGATCTTCAGGCCAAATATTTGCATAATCTAGGGTTATGAAACCTTCGATTGCTCTGAACGCCAACCGTGCCCAGATTCGCTTAATTATTGAAGCGCATCATGCTAGTAATGCGCGCGTTTTTGGTTCAGTGGCGAACAGCACCGATATTGATGGTAGTGACTTAGATGTCTTGATTGATCCTAGTCCCGAAACAACCTTATTTGATATTGGCGCAATCCGTTATAAATTAAAGCACTTATTGGGCGTTCCAGTGGATGTTTTGACGCCGAATGCTTTGCCAGAAAAGTTTCGCAGCTCAGTGATTGCGGGCGCAATGCCAATATGACGCGTGATCCACAGCGTTTGCAGGACTATTTGGAACATATTCTCGAGGCTATAAAGCGAATAGAAGCTTACTGTGCGGATATTGATGAACTCGGTTTTATCGGCAGCCAATTAATTCAAGATGCGGTTATTCGTAATTTCGAAGTAATTGGCGAGGCAAGTAAGAATATTGAGCGCCTCTTTCCTGAATTTTTAGCTAAGCATCCTGAACTTCCCTTGTTAGTTGCCTATGAAATGCGCAATGCATTAGCACATGGTTACTTTAAGGTGGATCTGCAAATTGTTTGGAAAACGATCGAGGTTAATCTGCCAAACCTTGAAACCCAGATAACAAAAATAATCAAAGATCAGTAAAAATAAGGCCCAGGTCGCATGTTCGAATCGTGCTGGGCAGGCCAACATTCCTCTAATTATTTTTTCCCATAAGCGGCATCATGGTCTGGCTCTATCAATAAGACTCGTAAAAAGTGATTTTCTCTAAAGCCAATCCCTCGAATAGATTTGCTTACACGAAAGGAGTAGAGCGCTTCAATATTTTTAGGGACTGCAATGCTGTGAATCTTTTCCCATTTCAAGCCCTTGTCTCAATAGATCTGGTTCCAGGTTAGTTGTGTGAGCTTTTTAAAGGTAGCAAATACCTTTTCTTGCTCAGCTAGCTCTAAATCACTCCAGGCAGATTGAAAAACAGGACTATTCAGATCAAGCTCGACTAATGGCTCAGGCTTTACGTTTCGTGCCATGTGCTTTAGCCATTTTTAATTTAGAAAGGTCGCTTGCTTTAGCGGGTGTTTTTTGTGCCCAAGCTAAAGCAGCAGTTAAATCCTTTTTAAGGGCTGGCGTATGCACCCACTTTTCATTATCTGGAATGACAGTGGCGGTGCGAATCAACCAAACTCCAGGTTCTGGGTTTTCAACTAGAACCTGACGTCCTGCATATTCCTTTCCAAGCGAGATTTGCCCACTCGATCCAATGGATTTAATAACTTGGTAGTCTATGACTGCGCCCATGACAATCTCCTATATTCGTGCTGCATTATTGCATGATGGCATGAATTTTGTCAAATATTGCTTATTGAGTGTTGAAAGATAGTTGAGGATTTGTCTTTTAAGCAACACTTATATATCGCACAGTTTATTGCACAGTCCCGATTTAAGCACGTAAGCCATTGAAATTATTGGATATTCCAGTAGCCACGAATTCTTCTAAGGCGTAGGTCGCACGTTCGAATCGTGCTGGGCAGGCCAAAATCCACTATAAAACAGGGACTTAGAGTATCAACAGGAATACAAAAGTTCATTGCACAGTTTGCTTTGTGGGTTACACGACTTAAGCTTAGAGTTGTCTTTGTTTTTTCCCTCAGATCTGTAACCCTAGTTGCTAATTATTCACAAAAAAACAGGTAACTTATCACCGCATCATATTTCTGATATTACATACATTAGCGAATGGAGTTCACTATGTTTATTGCCATTAATCCATTTGGATTTTGGCGTAGTCAATCACCTTACGCCAGCGCTCAGTATCGGTCTTCATAAACTGAGCGGCACGCTGTGCGTTCATGAAGGTCACAGTAGCGCCTAAGCGTGAGATAGCCTCAACCATTTCTTTGCGTCCCACAATCTTCTCTAGCGCAGCTTGCAAGCTCTGACTCGCGCCATCGGGGATGCCCTTAGGGGCTGCAATACCAAACCATGCTGAGACCTCGAAATTAGGATATCCAGATTCAATCATGGTTGGCACATTAGGAAGGGCTGGATTCCGTGTAGCAGTAGTAACCGCTAAAGGCTTTAACTTATTGCCATTAATGAGACCTAGCGCAGGCGGTAGGTTATCAAACATAAAATCAACTTCTTTTGATACCAGCCCAACATTTGCAAATGTCGAGCCACGATACGGAATGTGAACCACAAAGATACCTGCTTGGTTCTTGAGCATCTCGGCACTGAGATGCAGTGATGTACCATTACCATTAGAAGCGTAATTGAGCTTTCCGGGATTGGCTTTCGCTCTTTTGACTAAATCGGCAACAGTATTAATCCCCGATTCTGGATTGACCAACAAGACATTGGGAAGTTGTCCTAGAATAGCGATGGGTTCAATGTTGGCTGGGTTGTAGGGTAAAGTTTTATACAGAGCAGGGCTAATACTCAATGGAGCGGAAGCCATTAAAAGGGTATATCCATCTGGACTCGCTTTAGCAACTTCGGCCGCTGCTAAATTACCACCCGCCCCTGGTTTGTTCTCAATAATCACAGGCTGACCCATCTCTTTAGAAAGCTCAGGACCAATGAGGCGCGCAGCATTATCAATTAAGCCACCCGGAGGGAAAGGCACGACCAACTTAATAACACGATTGGGATAGACCTGTGCATTGAGCGTGGAAAAGGGAGCAAAACCGAACAGGACAACAAAAACACTTAGCAGTAAGCGACGCATATGCAATTCCTTAATTTAGATGTATATGTCTTTTTATCATCAAATAAACCTATATTAGCTAGTGGTTTACCTTAATTTATTACAGTTGATTTACCAAATTGCGCCAAATGTACGACGTAAATCTTCAATCTGCCCATTGCTTAGGGGCTGTGCCTGACAGTTTGACATCAACCAAAGTTTAGCGGTTTCCTCTAGCTCCTCAAGAACAGCGCTAGCCGTTGAGGCTGATTGATTCCATACCACTGGCCCAAGTCGGTCAAGCATGACGCCACGGATCGGCTTAGATGTCTTAATACTCTTTGTAATCAATTCAACCACCATAGTAGCTACTTCGGGATCACCAGGGAGCCGATAGTTAATAAAAGGAATATGACCAACCTTCATGACGTAATAAGGAGTAATCGGAGGCAAGATATCTGCTTCATTCCAGACCCCTCTGATACTCAAACTGACTAGATGACTAGCATGAGTATGAATGACGCACGACACTTGAGTATTTGCTAAATAAATACTACGGTGTAGTAATAATGTTTTTGAGGCAGGGGATCCACTGATCTGCTCACCATTAGAGTTAACAAGCGCAAGTTCGTGGGGGACTAAATTACCAAGACATGCATCAGTTGGGGTAATTAAAATATTTCCATCATCCAGTCGAATGCTGATATTGCCTGCACTTGCGTGCACATAGCCACGCATATAAAGGGATGCGCCAACCCTACATATTTCTGCACGTGCTTGTAATTCAGTCATGATGTAAGCTCGAGAGTTGTGTAAATGATTTTGTAAAAAAATCGACTGAACCAAAGTTACCTGATTTTAGGGCTAAGTGGATAGCCTTATCCTCAGAGCAGGGTGAGATTGCTGACATCCACGGTACCCCTCGATCAATTTGTGGACCAATGGCCATCTGTTTAATTCCTAACGCTTGCACAATAGCACCCGAAGTTTCTCCACCAGCAATTACTAATTGGCGAACGCCAATTTGAACTAAACCCTTAGCGATCTCTGTTAGTATTTTTTCAACGAACTCACTTGCATGAATAGCACCTAATTTATGCTGTATTGATTTCACAATATCCGGCTGTGTAGTGGCATAAATAAGAATTGGACCATTCATAAGGTGTGTTTTTGCCCATGTAATTGCTTGCTGCACCATATTTACTTGAGATACATCTGCGAGTGGATCGATTGCAAAAGAAGGTAATCCCCTTTGACAAAAGTCCAGGACCTGCGCATTGGAGGCTTGAGAACAACTACCTGAGATCACTGCCTGATATCCTGTGGCAGGAGGTAGTATGTCGGAGCTGTCACTTAAATCTAATAAACCACGAATCCGCCACTTATTCGGTAGACTAATTGCAAGACCTGAGCCTGCAGTTATAAGGGGGATATCCGCAATAGCAGAAGCAATAGACTCTAGATCTTGATTACAAGTAACATCAACAACCGCAATGGTAATACCTTCATTTTGGAGTGCTTGGAAACGAGCCCTAATTTCAGGAGATCCTGCAGATACAGAGGCATAGTCTACTAAGCCCACGATGCGATGAGTTTGCGCTTGCATCACCCGAACTAAATTTGCGTCAGTCATGGGAGTGAGCGGATGATTACGCATTCCGCTCTCTGAAAGAAGTTCATTTCCAACAAAAAGATGACCATTAAATACAGTTCGTTTAGCCTCTGGAAAAGCGGGGCAGACAATTGTGAAGCCTTTACCTTTTCCATAAATTACATCCATTAAGGCTTCTGTTACTGGACCAATATTACCCTGTGGTGTTGAATCAAAAGTTGAGCAATATTTAAAATAAAACTGCTCAACGCCCTGTGCTTTTAACCATTCATAGGCCTGTAAAGACTGCTTAATAGCTTCATGGGTAGAAATGGTTCGGGATTTTAGGGCTATGACGATAGCATCTACATTTAATTTTTGCGAATCTGCTGGTACACCAATTGTTTGAATGGTTCGCATTTTTGCGCGAACTAAGTTATTCGCTAAATCACTCGCTCCCGTGAAATCATCTGCTATGCAACCCAGTAATGGCCGATGGCTACGTTTTTCCAACATAATTATCTTTTAATGACGCAGGATATGGCCTGTGGGTATCTCAAAACATATGCCCGAATTAAACTCATAACAGAAGAATCTGGATTTAATCCAAGCCGAGTAGCGCGTAGATGACTAAATTGACTTGGCCAAGAACTCACTATCGCCTGAACCTGATGATCTACTTTCCATTGAAGTAAATTAACTACTTCCTTGCCAGCCACCACTTGTAATGCCTTTGCCATCTCACCAACAGTAGTGCTGAGTGCAGGGAGATTAACTGCTGTGGGCGCACCCCATATTGAGGAAGGGGATTCGAGAGCACAAAGTAAGCCTTCAAGCGTTTTATCCAGTGAGGAGAGAGCCACTCGCGTTTCTGGAGGAACCGGAACAACACTGTTCTTTCCTGATAAAGGCTCTCTCAACATTCCGCTTAAAAAGCTGGATGCAGCCCCATTTGGTTTTCCAGGACGAATAGAAACGGTCATTAGGCGGATATTGCGCCCATGAATAAAACCTTTCCGTGTGAAGTCAGCAACTAACTGCTCAACCATAAATTTTTGGATCCCATAACTACTTTGTGGTGTTGGTTGGTCGATATCTGAGATGTTGCTTGGCAATATATTTCCAGGAGGTGCTCCAAAAACTGCAACAGAACTAGGAAATACAAAAACAGGGCGTTGTGCTTGGTGACGAATAGCTTGCAGTAAATTTAAACTCACCTGTAAATTACTCTGCAAGCCTAGGTCTAGGTTAGCCTCGCACTCTGCACTGACAGCAGCAGATAAATGAATGACTGCATCAATCTTGTTTAGTGGGAAGGTTTTAGAGATAATCAAATCATTTAAGTCACCAATAAATGAGATAACACGGCTCTCCGCAGCGAGATCATCAGGTAGCTTGTGTAAATCAGTTAAAAAGAGTGTGGTGAGTGGAGCAGGTGTTCTGCCTTCAATCTGAATGAGCGGTCTCTTTAAAAGGTCACGGGCTAGACTCGAACCCAAGAAACCACTACCCCCGGTAATTAGTATATGCATATGATTTTTTTATGAATTATTTTGCATCTGGTAATTTAATACCCGGAAATATCTTAATGACAGCCGCATCATCCTCGCGACCATATCCCGCCGCAGAGGCTTGCATAAACATTTGATGGGCTGTCGCCGCCAAGGGCAAGGGAAACTTGCTTGAACGGGCAGTATCGAGAACAAGACCTAGGTCTTTTATAAAGATATCGACTGCTGATAGAGCGGTGTAGTCTGCCTGCAAGACATGCGCCATTCGGTTTTCAAACATCCAACTATTACCAGCGCTATGCGTAATGACCTCATAGAGAGCATTAGGATCTACCCCTTCACGAATACCTAAGGCCATTGCTTCAGCTGCTACAGCAATATGAACGCCGGCCAATAGCTGGTTGATAATTTTTACCTTACTACCAAATCCTGCACGATCGCCTAATTTGTAGATATTACTTGCCATGGCCTCTAAAATATTTTCTGCTTTTTGATATGCATCAGTATGACCAGAAGTCATCATTGTGATTTGGCCAGCAGCTGCTTTTGCAGCACCACCAGAGATGGGGGCATCTAAATATAGAAATCCTGAATTATTTAGGCGTTTCTCAAGCAAAGCAGACCAATTAGGATCAACTGTTGAGCACATGATAAAGAGTGATTTTTGCTTCATTTCATTTACTGCACCATGATCACCAAACAGGATGGTTTCAGTTTGCTCCGCATTTACAACGACGCTAATGATGATGTCAGATACTTTTGCTAGTTCAGAAGGTGTCTTAAATGCCACTCCCCCAGCCAATGCAAAATTCTCAGCTACTTCGAACCGTACATCGCAAACATTTAGAGCATAGCCATTACGACGCAAAGAGCTGGCCATACCTAATCCCATGGCGCCAAGGCCAATGAGACCTATGGATGGTGAGTTTCTGGTATTAGTAGTCATAGATCCTAGCTACAAACATAAAGGGTTAAGTGCAATACAGATCCAATTGTATGTCTGGCGTAAAGTTTATTACACAGCGCCATTTTTACGCTGTAAACCATTGAAATATATAGACATTCTAAAGAGATGGCAAGCCCTGGAGCCAAAGGACATCATCATACGAATGAAATCTCAGCAAAACCAGTACAACAAGCGGAATTAGTTTGGACTTTTAAAAAAGCTGGGAAATATTCTATGGCTTGCTTTGAGCCTGGCCACTATGAATCTGGAATGAAGGGCGTCATCAATGTGGCGGCTAAGAAGCACTAGGTGGATTGATATCCTAGGCTCTGGTTGATTCCGCCTGGTACCACCAAGTCATTGACACGCTCCAGACGCTCTATCCTGCCCAAAGCAGTAAAGAGTGAGGATCTGGGTAAAAGTTTTGTCTAAGTTTGGAGTGGTTGCTATCACCCCGCGGACCAATAGATATTTACCTGAGCCACCGATGACTGGGATCATCGAGGTTCCAGTATCGGACTCCCGGCCTGCAACGGTGATAGTGCCATCCGCCAATGTCAGCGTCCATTGGCATTCACTAAATTTACCGGGCAGCGTGCGAATGCAGAAACCACTATTCTGACCAATTGGCTCGTGATTGCTGTTTAATAATGGTTGGTCGAACACAAATATATCACCGGGCGAATCGCCAGCTTCACCAAGGTCGACCGATTGAGCGATGCCACTGCGAGCATCGGCAATAGTTACAAGAGTTGTTGTGTAATGGGGCAGCACCTCACTTACTGCTTTCGCCGGGTTCTGTGCCCACGCTGCTGTATAAGTCATGGCGATCACAGCGACGATTGCAATAATAGTTGAGTGTGTCACGCAAGCCCCATCAGTATTTGTTCAGAGGAATTATGCCGGAAGGGTGTTGACATCTGAATAGATGCTCAGTTTTGTGGCTAAATTAATTAAAACTATTCGAAATTAGAAATCAATTTGTAATTGTCGCAAAACAGGACACTCAAAAATGTCGGTTTACCCGACAAATTAGATATCTGACCATCCAATCACCTGCTGATGCCACCCAAGGTCCATGGCATTCCACCCCTCACCAACATTCTCGGTGCTGATGCCACACCAAAAGCCAACACCCTAATGCCATTGTTTTTAGTGTTGTTTAGCCTCATTTTTCCAGCTTCTAAGGCGTAGGTCGCACGTTCGAATCGTGCTGGGTAGGCCAAAAACCTCAAGCAATTCAAGCGGATACAGTAGCTACAGCGCTGCTTTAGTCCATGGCACAGCGATTGCACAGTTTGTTCATAGGTTGCTCGCTAAAAGATATAAGAATTTCACTCAAAGCTGTCCAATACTCCCCGGCCACCAAGATTCTACAAACCACCATCAGGCGGCTTTTTCATTTGAGGTTTTGAAGGGTTTTTTGTATAAGGTCAACTAATAAGAAATATAAACAGATTACCCTCATCACGGTTGATATCACCCAGAATAACTCAATCTCAACTAAATTATGTGCAATGATTTAATATGTTCTATAGCTGATATAAATTAATAACTCAATTAAGAATTAGATTTAATATTTTATAAGGAAAAATCATAATGAAAATTACTTCATACCAAATAATCCTGATCTTATTTCTATCATTAGGTTGCTATAAGGTTTCGGCGCAAACCAACATAGCTGATCCTCATACTGGACATGGTTCGCACCAAGGTCATACCTCCTCAGGATCAAGCAAAGTAACAGCAGCAACAAAAAAGTACCAGCAAATTAATGACAACATGCACAAAAGTATGGACATAAAATTTACAGGAGATGCTGACAAAGATTTTCTTGCCGCAATGATTCCACACCATCAGGGAGCTATTGATATGGCAGAAGTAGTTGTGCAATATGGTAAGAATCCAAAGGTCCGGCAACTTGCCCAAGAAATTATCACAATGCAGAAGAAAGAAATTGCCGAAATGAGGCAGCTATTGAAAGAATCAAAATAACAGGACTTCAATTTTTGTAAGTTTCCAAAATGCCGTTTAGAAAAATTCCGTAGGAGGCCCAATTGAATTTAATTAAAGATGAAATAATGAAAACTACTGGATCAGTAAATCAACAAAGAAGGTTTATTTCTTTAGGCTTAGTTTTATTGCCGACATTGAGTTTTGCTGTGACTGAAAAGCCAGTTATTACGATGTGGCGCGGTCCTAAATGCGGGTGTTGTAAAGATTGGGCGGCGTACATAGAAAAAAATGGCTTTAATGTAAAGGCATTTGACGAGGGCAATACTGAAATGCGGCAAAAGTTAGGAATGCCAGTTCAATTTGGCTCATGCCATACTGCCCAAATCAATGGTTACGTCATCGAAGGACATGTTCCCGCGCGTGAAATTAAGCGTTTGCTGGCGGAAAAGCCAAAGGTATTGGGGTTAGCGGTTCCAGCAATGCCTTTGGGATCTCCTGGCATGGATGGTCCAGAATACAAGGGGAAGAAAGATCCGTATGATGTTTTAGTAATCAGTCTAAACGGCGCGCCATCTGTTTACCAGGCTTACAGGTAATCGCATTGATTTTTAATACTTTGTGGTTCCTTCCATAAAGGACGCAGAGAAATACGATTACCGTCACTATGTATTACTGATGAAGCGAAGTATGGATTCCCGATACAACCTATTGCACAGTTTATTACACAGTCCTGATTTAAGCGTGTAAGCCATTGAAATATATACACATTCCAGCAGCCACGAATTCTTCTAAGGCGACCCCCGATACTTTTTTGTCGGTTTACCCGACAAATTTTCCGATCGACCTTAATTAAATCTGAAACTAAGCTACAAGCGTCATTTAAAAGGACGCTTGTTATGAATAATCTATCGTTTTTATTTGCTGCCACAACTCTTGATCAAG
>JABMMT010000242.1 GCA_013205155.1 Betaproteobacteria bacterium
AACATTATCAACATAGGATAGCAATGTCATTAAATCACGCAGTTATTTGGATTGACCATCAAGAAGCGCATGTGATGTTTTTGAGTGAAGCAGCCAGTGAGGCTGAAGTGATTAGAAGCAAATCTTCTCATCAGCATTTGCATCATAAAGGTGGCGCAGTGGGAAGCGGTAGACTCAAGTTGGATGAAAAATATTTGCATTCTGTTATCAATGCAGTCAATGAATCAAAAGAAATCTTAGTCTTAGGGCCTGGTTCAGCGAAGCTTGAACTCATCAAGCATGCGCATCACCACGATGCTAAGATCGCTGCCAATATTGTTGGTGTGGAAACCATAGACCATCCTAGCGATAAAGAAATTTTGGCTTATGCCAGAAAGTTTTTCTATAAAGCAGATCAAATGCTATGAGCGAACCCTTAGATTCAAATGGATTGCTAGGCCATGAATCTTTGCTAGATGCGGTTATTCATATTGATCAGGCGGTAGCAGGCAATACGATCGCTCCGGCAGCCGCAAAAGGAATTGTTTATAGTTTGGTAGAAACGCTTGGGTCGATGGTAGGAGACCCCGATCTTCCAGTAGATCTGAAATCTGCTTATATGGATGATTTAGATTTGGCGGTGGATTTTGAGCAAAACTCACTAAATTAAGTTACATATGCCCTTAATTGCTCCATGGATTGGGTTAACTTTAGGGTAATTTTCCTTGCCCCTTTTAATTGTTCGTTCATTTACATTGCCAGATTAAGAATAAGATCTTAATCACCCCATATCCTCAAGCTCTCAGCTATAAACACACGCTTCATGGAAGCCATTAGCAAGTAAGAATGAATATTTAATAATAATTGTAAAAAATTCTGTTACGATTTAACTTGAATTTCACAGTTACTAAGTCGATGCGGCAATTTTTAGCTTAAGATAGTTTAGTTCAATAATTAATTTAAACAATCGTCTACATGAAATATAAAATTTATATTCTTAATATAGCTATTTTAATACTATGTTTTAAGCTGTTGCGAAATTTTCTATCCTACATTTTCGAATTTTATCATATTCTTCCGGAGGAAAATACCATACCTTATCACATCAATTTTATTGAGCTTCTCTATCCTGTGGTAGTTTTCGCTGTTACTATGATTCTGGCTAGGTTCTTAATTGAGAGGCCAACTATTTTTGCCAGAAATCTTTTTATTCTTATTCAAATTATTGTCCAATTCTATGTGATTATTTTTGGACACTTGGAATGGGTTGTGTCTAAAGGTGCCTCTGAGCTTGTCATGCAGATTGTTGGTCTTTTTATTGTTATAGCATTTATTAACTTCATGCTAACGTCCATATTAATCTACCTTGCCTATCTGATTGAGCGCGATAGTCGTCTAACATCCAATGCTGTAGCGGGTAATCTTAGCTGATAGCCAACAATATTGGAGGCAGTATTTCGCGTTGCAATTGCAGCGGAATATCTATCATCAAGAGCTAATTCAAAAATTTTCCATGAAACATCCTCGGTAAGTGAGTTTAGGCTAAATGAGTTCAGCTCTTTCCTCATTCCAAGGCCTATCGCCTTAACAACCGCCTCCTTTTTAGTCCACATGCTATAAAACAGACGTATTTTTTGGCTTGGATCTAATGTCATTAATAGTCTAATTTCATCTGAATGCATTGAATGTTCTATCAATAAGTCTAAATCTTGTAATGGAGTGATTTTTTCTATATCCACCCCAAGCGCTTGCTTAGAAAAACCAAGTATGACCCTTTTATCGGTATGCGAGAGATTAAAGTGGATTGGATAATTTTGAATAAACGGTTTGCCATGCTCGTCTGTTAAAACAATGGGTTTAATTTCAAATAACGACTCTAGAATAAAATCGAGCGCAAAATGTGCCGTAATGAACAAGTTCCTATCCTTATCTTTTGCGAACAAAGAGGCTCTTGTCTTATTCTTATCAGAAAGAAGATGATAAAAATTTATAAAATGTGATGGATCTATATTTTCTAGGTCTATATCCCAATAAGTAATTTCATTATCAGACAAGTTAAATTTATTACTGGACATCGGTGTCTTCTGTGCAAAGGAGGGTGCAATAAATATTAAAGTATGATAGTTTAGAACCTTTGCTGGGGTTAAAAACTACCGCCACCATCAATTTCTATTGTTTTACCTGAAATAAAATCACATAATATTATCGTTTCAACTAGCTTAGCGAGTTCGTATGGCCTCCCAGCTCTCTTTGCAAGTGTGAAAGAGATCATTTTATTTCTGTCCTCTTCCTCGAGATTGAGAGCCATTGGGGTATCAAAAAGACCCGGGGAGATTCCAACAACACGGATTCCATATTCTGAAAATTCTTTAGCCCAACTACTTGTTAGCGCATTCAATCCTGCTTTAGAGGCAGAATAAGCACTTTGTCCGCTATTGCCCTTGGCGGACATAGATGAAATATTAATAATCAAGTTTGATTGCGTTCCTGATGGTAGCCAATGCAGCAAAATCTCGCGTGTCATTAACATTGGTCCTGTCAAATTAGTATCAATCACCGATGCCCATTGGGCTAAAGGAAGGCCAATGCATTCGCCATTAGGATCAAGTTGAGCTAATTTTCCATCGCGAAGAATGCCGGCGTTATTAACTAAGACATTGCAAGAGCCCAACTGTTGATACGCAAGATCAATACAACTTTTGACATCGCCCTCTTGGGTAATGTCACAAAACGTAGTTAATAAGGACCCCTTAAATTCTGAGCATTGAACAGCTAAGTCATTTAAGCCATCTTCTTGAACATCGCAAGCCAATACTTTAGCACCTTTCTGCAAAAGGTCTAATACTATTGCTCGGCCTATACCGCCAGCAGCTCCAGTGATGATTGCAGTTACTTCATTAATGAACATTTTTTACCTGATTTTTGAAATGGTGGGTGATATGGTCTGCTACTATCTTGGAGTATTTTTCATCCACCATTTGTGAGTGTATAGAATTTAATTTAACAATATCAATCGTAGAATTGGTATATGGGGACCATTCAGTTTCTGAGCCATTCTTAGTATCTTCTGCCGCAAAAAACAGAATAGAGGCGGCACATTTTCTAAATGTATGATGATTTAGTCGCGTAACTGATAGTGCAAATTGATTGAGACTTCTTTCAATCCAGGACAAGGGTGTATCCTCTGAAATATGACCGTTATTCACTAGAATTTTCTTAGCCAAGATTAATCGTTCAGCAAATTTTTCTGGAATATCCTCGGGATTAAGTTCAAGTGATTGACTGGAATTGCTATGCTCCTTGATCAGTTCGAACAAAATGACATCAATGCTGGGTTCATCATCAGTTATTACGTGCTTAGCTGGAGAATCCAAAAGGATTAATTGGCTTATAGGATGACCCAACTCCTCAAGAACTACTGCCATTTCTTGGGCAATAACACCACCAATTGACCATCCAAGCAATCTAAATGGCCCTGATGGTTGAATTTCCAATATCGATTTGATATAGTTTTTAGCCATTTCAGAGATAGAGGAGTCGGGATTTTCCCCAGGCTCTAGACCTTTGGCCTGTAGGGCCCATACCGGTTGATCTTTTCCTAATGCATTTGAAAGGTGCTTATAAACCATACCATAACCGCCAGCAGGATGAATACAAAACAGTGGCGATTGATTTCCATCTGCATTTAGTGGCAATACCTTTGCTTTTTCAATTTTATGTTCAATTCCTTCATTTATATAATTTGCCAATGCTTCAGGACTGGGGTGCGAGAACACAATGCGTACTGGGATTTCTTTGTTAATTGATGATAGTAACCTTGAGACAAGTTTGATGGCTGATAAAGAATGGCCGCCTAAGTCAAAGAAATTATCTTTAATCCCTACCGTATTAGTCCCTGTGATTTCAGAATAAATTTGGCAGATTAATTTTTCTAATGGTGTATTGGGTTCTATGTAAGTAGAGCTAGATTTATTGATCGTAGGTAAGGGTAGGGAATCAAAATCGATTTTCCCATTTGCTGTAAGCGGAATCTTTGCTATTTCAATGAAGGCAGATGGAATCATATAGTCCGGCAATTTTGTTTGCAACTTTGACTTAATCTCAAATTCATTTAAAAGAGAAGATGAATTTCGAGGTGTGTAGTATGCGATGATACGTAACTCATCTAAAATCATTTGGGGGTATATCACGATTTGAGTCATTTGATTGGAAAAAAGATCGGCTAGGATTGCTTCAATTTCTCCCAGTTCAATTCTGTAACCACGTAACTTTATTTGCCTATCTACGCGGCCAATAAATTCGAGGTTACCATCATGATGTCTTTTGACTAAATCACCAGTCTTATACATCCTTTTGGATTCATTATTATCACTATCTAGATTAAAAGGACAGGGTAAAAATGATTGAGAAGTTAAAGAAGGCTTCTCATAATATCCCCTTGCAATTCCAATCCCGGATATATAAAGCTCACCAATAACACCATCAGGAACAAGATCTAGATACTGATCTAAGATGTAAGTCTGCACATTTGCTATTGGATTTCCAATGGGTGCATTTCCGCATTTCAAGCTATTGAGATTAATTTC
>JABMMT010000243.1 GCA_013205155.1 Betaproteobacteria bacterium
CGCTTCTTTGATTACTGGTCTTCTGATTGCCATGCTTGCTGGTTTTGCAATCATGTTTGTGATTAAGAGATTGTTGCCTGCAATGTCTGGTGCTGGCCGAAATGCTAATTTGCCAACGACAGGAATGCAGCGCACTTCACAAGAGCAAGCGCCGCGCCAGGAGCCTGCCTTTAGTCCTGCAGCTAGTGCACTTGGAGGATTGACTGCTGAGCCTGAGCAATTCCAGTCAACGCTTCCACCAGGATTTGATCAGCATGCCTTTTTGGAAAATGCAAAACAGTATTTCACCAGTTTGCAAAAAGCCTGGGATCAAGGCGACTTAACATCCTTGCGTGAATTTACAACGCCAGAAATGTTTGCCACGATTCAGCAGGATTTAGCTGGCCGGACAGATGGCTCTAACCAAACAGATGTGATCAGCATCAATGCTAGCTTATTGGGTATTGAGACAAGTGATGCACATTATTACTGCAGTATTCAGTTCAGCGGGATGATTCGCGAGCAGCTAGGGGCGCCTGCAAATAATTTCTCTGAAATCTGGAACCTTAGTAAGCCAGTAGAGGGCCCTGGGGGCTGGGTACTGGCAGGGATCTCCCAGTTGGTTTAAGCTTGAGGTAGTTTCCATTGGAAAACCCGCACTAGTGCGGGTTTTTTACACTCATGAACACAAGTTTTCCATCTACCCATGTAATGACTACTGGCGCCCTATGCCGAGCGATTAATCACGTTCTGAGCAGTGAGCCCTGGGCAATGAATCAGCTTGTAAAGCATGCTAAAAAAACAATTCATCTTGAACTCCCTCTTGGCGAGCTGAGTTGTGAGATTGGTCCAACGGGTTTGTTACAAGCTTTAAGGCAGGTAGATTCGCCCTCGCTGACCCTCGCAGTGTCAGCTAAAGCACTTAATGATTTGGCGGGTAGCTCTGGAAGTTTGCGTGAGCAGGCATTTAAAGCAGTCAAGATTACTGGTGACGCTGACTTAGCACAGTTGATTGGACATCTTGCAGGACAGCTACGCTGGGAGTATGAAGAAGACTTGGCGCGCCTTGTAGGAGATGCTCCAGCCCATTTTGCGGTCAAGCAGGGTAAGCGGCTGGTGTCTGCAACTTACTCTGCGGCTAGTGATTTGCGGGACAATCTGGTTGAGTACCTTAGTGAAGAAAAAAAAGTGCTAATACATCAACGTGATTTCATGATTCGTAAATCTGAATTAAATAACTTGCGTGATGCTGTAGATCGAATAGAAAAAAGAATCCAACTCTTAGAGCAAAAGGCTAAATAGAACCGTGCGCCGAATTGCTCGTCTTTGCTTCATTTTCTTTACTGCTTGGCGCTTTGGCTTGCTGCCGCTTTTGCGTGATCTATTAAAGCCAGGTATTCGCCGTAGCTTATTAAGTGTTCTTTGTTGGATTTCTCCCGGAAAACATTTATCAAGAGGTGAGCGTATTCGCTTAACCCTTGAGGCATTAGGTCCTATTTTCGTTAAATTTGGACAAGTACTTTCTACCCGTCGTGATTTATTACCAGAAGATATTGCTAATGAGTTGGCGAAATTACAAGACCAAGTGCCACCTTTTTCAAATGAGGAGTCACGTCGTTTAATTGAGAAGGCTCTAGGACAGTCTATTGAAGAGGTCTTTATCAGCTTTGATGCAATCCCGGTTGCCAGCGCCTCAGTTGCTCAAGTCCATTTTGGAATATTGCGCGCTACTGAGAAGCATCCTGAGTGGGAAGGCGAGGCTGTAGCAATCAAGGTCTTGCGCCCAGGGATTTTGCCAGTAATCGATGGTGATTTGGCTTTGATGTATGACTTAGCCAAAATTATTGAGAAGACCTCAGAAGATGGGCGACGTTTGAAGCCGCGCGAAAACGTTTCTGAGTTTGATACTTGTTTACATGATGAATTAGATTTGATGCGTGAGGCGGCTAATGCAAGCCAGCTCCGCCGTTATTTTGTAGACTCCACAATGCTGATGATTCCAGAAATGTATTGGGATTTATGCCATACCAATGTCATTGTGATGGAAAGAATGTATGGTATTTCGATTGGACGGCTTGCAGAGTTACGTGAAGCCGGGGTTGATTTTAAAAAGCTGGCCGCTGATGGTGTTGAGATATTTTTTTCTCAAGTATTTGAGCACGGTTTTTTCCATGGGGATATGCATCCTGGTAATATTATGATTAGCTTAGAACCTGAAACTTTTGGCCGTTTCATTTCTCTAGACTTTGGAATTGTTGGGGCACTGAGCGAGACTGATAAAAATTATTTAGCACTGAATTTTCTAGCCTTCTTTAATCGTGATTACCGTCGCGTTGCAGAATTACATGTTGAGTCAGGATGGGTTCCAGCTGACACACGTGTGGAGGAACTGGAGGGTGCAGTGCGTTCTGTGTGTGAGCCCTACTTTGATCGCCCCTTGAAAGAGATTTCTTTAGGAATTGTATTGATGCGACTCTTTCAGACCTCGCGTCGTTTTAAGGTAGAGATTCAACCTCAACTGACCTTGTTACAAAAAACCTTATTGAATGTTGAAGGATTGGCGCGTCAATTAGATCCTGATTTAGATCTCTGGAAAACTGCTAAGCCTATCCTGGAAAAATGGATTGATAAGCAACTGGGTTGGCGTGGACTGCTAGATGGCCTAAAGGCTGAAGCGCCTTTGTGGGCCAAAATCCTCCCTACTTTGCCTCGTTTATTGGCTGATAGCCTAGCTAAGGCTAGCGTTAAGCAAAAGGGCGAAAGTGGTGAATTAGAGCTCATTAGGGCTCTTTTGGTCCAGGAAAGACGAACCTATCGCCTATTAGTGGGCGCTTTGCTCTTTGGGGGCGGTTTTTTGGTGGGAATTTTGATCATTCGCCTAGGTCTTTATTAAGCTCTACCTACTTAGGCGCCTAAACCGCTAAAATAGCGGGTTAGGCGGAACACATGAAAAAATACTTTATTGCAGGCATCTTGGTTTGGGCACCATTGGCAGTCACCATTTGGGTGATTTCGTGGGGCCTGGGTTTGCTCGACGGCGTATTTGGGTCAGTGATGCATGCAATCATTGTGGTTCTGCCAAATAGCGCTACATCAGACGCTCAGAACTTCCGGGATATTCCAGGTCTTGGAATACTGATTGTGATTGCCATCATTATGCTAACTGGTCTTGTTGCCATTAGTTTTGCAGGTCAATGGTGGTTAAAAGTATGGGATAAATTTGTTCATCGTATTCCAATTGTCCGTTCAATTTATTCCAGTGTTAAGCAAGTTTCATCGACTTTATTTTCTGGAAACGGTCAGGCATTTAGCAAGGCCTTATTGATCCGCTATCCCCATGCAGATTCTTGGGCGATTGCTTTTCAAACAGGAATACCAGCCAAAGAAGTGACCGCAAAGTTAGGCGAAGACTATGTCAATGTATTTTTGCCGACCACCCCTAATCCTACCTCGGGTTTTTTCATGATCGTGCCACGCTCACAAACGATTCAACTCGAGATGAGTGTAGAAGAAGCATTGAAGCATATTGTTTCAATGGGGTCTGTGCCACCCAATAGTTCAAGTGGAAAACCTGCAATTGGGTCACCACCCCATCTTTGATTTATAGGAAATTTTATGTCGATGCGAAGTCACACCTGTGGACAGGTAACTGATTCACTGATTGGTCAAGAAGTTACCCTCTGCGGATGGGTTAATCGTCGTCGTGACCATGGTGGCGTCATCTTTATTGATTTGCGTGATCATCAAGGTTTTGTGCAGGTGGTGTGCGACCCTGATCGCCCAGAAATGTTTGCGCTTGCAGAGCTAGTTCGTAATGAGTTTTGTATTCAGATAAAAGGCAAGGTGCGTGCGCGTCCAGCTGGCACAGAAAACACTGATTTAGTGAGTGGCAAAGTGGAAATTCTCTGTCATAGCCTAGTCATTCTGAATGCCTC
>JABMMT010000244.1 GCA_013205155.1 Betaproteobacteria bacterium
CTGACTCAGGCAGATACTGTCTTGAGTTCTTTGCCCATCTATCACATTAATGGGCAGGTCATTTCAACCATTACACCCTTTGTATCTGGCGGGTCTGTTGTTGCTCCACATGCTTTCTCTGTATCGAGTTGGTGGAATTTAGCCATTCATTATCAGTGCACCTGGATTAATATGGTCCCCACCATCATTGCCTATTTAATTAATGCTGCTAAGAGTGGTGGCACCTTACCGAGTCGTGAGGAGTTGAAATCAATTCGCTTTGGCCGTTCAGCTTCTGCTCCTTTACCTCCTGAGCACCATCGTGAGTTTGAAACTCTATTTGGAATTACTGTGATTGAAGGCATGGGTATGACGGAGTCTGCCTCAATGGTATTTTGTAATCCGCATGATGAAAGCCGTCGCTACGGCAGCCCCGGTCTTCCTTGTGGAGTCGAGGCAAAAGTCATCGATGCCGATGGAAAATTACTTGGTAACAATATAGTGGGAGAGATCTGTTTACGTGGCGGCAATGTTTTAAATACTTATTACAAAGCAGAGGCTGAGACAGCTAAGGCCTTTGATATTGAGGCTTGGCTAAAAACTGGCGATCTTGGACTGCGCGATGATGATGGGTTTTATTTTATTACTGGTCGCCTTAAGGAGCTCATCATTAAAGGTGGAGAAAATATCGCCCCACGTGAAATTGATGAGGCTGTATTAAAACATCCAGCAGTATTGGATGCTGCTGCAGTTGGTATCCCTGATATCAATTACGGACAGGAGATCATGGTTTGTATTGTTTTAAAACCAGGTGCAACTTGTTCTGAGGAAGAGATGCGCCATTTTTGTATCAAAGAACTTGGAAAATTTAGAACACCCAAGTCGATTCTTTTCATGGAGGACTTACCTAGAGGCCCATCAGGCAAAGTTCAGCGTCTAAAACTATTGGATGTACTTAAATCTCATTAGCGTTTTTCAAAGAAGCGCTTGGCTATAATTGAAGTCAATATTCCGCCAAGGATCGCCCATTCCAATGGAATGGTGATGGTGCCAATCCCAGTCATCAGCATTGGAATCCAAGCGCTTGGCCCCATCTGAATCTCATGACGAATCTGCTTGAGATCAATTAAGTTAAATGCCACTACTAGTAAAAGTGATGCAATCACTACGTAAGGGATATATTTTGCTAGTGAGGAAACAAAGACCAGCAGAATCACTAGAAATATTGCTGCGCATATTGCAGAGAGAGGGGTTTTGGCTCCCGAAGCCAAGTTCACCCCAGTTCGATTAAATGAGCCGCTGGCAGGATAGGCTGAGAAAAAAGAACCACATACATTTGCTAAACCTTGCCCAATAAATTCTTGGTTAGCATTGAAATTATCTTTAGTTTTGAGTGCCATTGCACGGGCGATCGCCATTGCTTCAGTTGATGCTAAAAGGGTCATGATCAGAGCAGCGCTAAAAAGCTTTTGTAGTGTGTCAGCACTCAGATCGGGATAAGAAAGTGGAGGTAAAGCACCAGGTATTTCTTGAACCTTTTTAAATGTACCCATTGAAGGCAATAAGATTTCGAGGATAGCTGCAGCTAGACTTCCTAGAATCACTGCAACTAACATGGATGGCACGTAACGGTTGAGAGATCTCCAGAAACGAATGACTAATAAAGTAAAGAGTACTAGTGCGGGTGCGGCAATTTGCCATTGATTATTTTGAAAGGAGCCTACTACTGCACTAACAGTGTCTATTACATTTTTTCCTCTTGGCACACTGGCGCCTAATAGTGTCCCTAGTTGGCTATTGATAATCAGAATTGCAGCACCTGCAGTAAAGCCAACAATGACAGAATGAGGTACTTTCTCAACCCATTTACCCGCTTTACTGAAGCCTAATGAAAGTTGGAGTATCCCAACTAAGAAGCTGAGGGTGAGCACATAAGCAACATATTGACTAGACTCCGGCAGTGCTAAAGGGGCGATTAAAGCCATTGTGGTTAATGAAATGGCATTTGCTGGACCAGTCACCATCAGGCGACTGGAGCCAAACAATGCAGCTATAAGGCAAGGAAGCATGGCTGCATAGAGGCCATATTGGGGAGGCATTCCAGCCAACAAAGCAAAGGCGATGCCTTGAGGCATGACTACTATTGCCCCTGTCAGCCCAGCTAAAACATCTGCGCGAATAACTCCTGGATTTTTATATTCAGGCAGCCATCTACTAAAAGGAAGTTTCCAACTCATGAGAGATTAAATTCGTCCCAGAATTAAATCGGCAGCTCTTTCAGCCAACATTACTGCAGGCCAGTTTGTGTTACCAGAAGGCACTGTGGGCATTGCAGAGCAATCGACCACTCTTAATCCTTCAACGCCACGCACCCGGAGTGATGAATCGAGGACGGCCATGGGGTTGTTATCAGGACCCATTTGGCATGTACCAGTTGGATGGAAGATGGTTGCCCCGGTATTGCGACAGAATTCCAAAATCTCTTCATCTGATTTTGGATTATCGGGCTTTACTTCGCGAGTCACTAAAGATCGCAATGGTTCAGTCTGAGTAATTTTTCTCGCGAAATTGACTGCAGCCACACTAGTATCACGATCAAGTTGGGTGGCTAAATAGTTTGCCACTATTTTTGGAGGGCTTAGTGGATCTGCTGACTGAATGCGAACATATCCCCGAGATTCTGGTCGGAGTTGACAGACCGACATCGTAAATCCTGAAAAGGGATGTACTTTACCCCCCGCCATATCAGCAGATAAGGTAGCCATATGAAATTGAATGTCGGGAGTTTTAGAATCTTTCATCACGCGGGTAAAGAGTCCGCCTTGATTAATACCGATAGACAGAGGCCCACCTCTAAGGAGCAACCACTCTAGACCCATCTTTAGCTTTCCAAACCATGATGAAAGTTGAATATTGGTAGAAATCGGTTGATTTAATTCATATATCAA
>JABMMT010000245.1 GCA_013205155.1 Betaproteobacteria bacterium
TAATGCTTTAACTACCAAGAAATCAGTTAAGCAGCTAAATTCTGTTCAGCACTTGAGCAGTCGAGATCACCAAAACTACAGAATATGCAGCAATCCCCCGATTTGGGCTTCAAAATTGCGTTACACACTCTACATTGAAATAGATGCTGTGACGCGCCTCTTGGCAGCTCTAATATCTCTGCCCCCTGACAGTGTGGACAGGTAATAGTTGAACGCTGAGCATATGCCAGATATTTCACATTTTAAATTTTGCACTGAAAATATTACAAAAATATGTCACCTTCTAGTACTCGTTACTCATAGGAGCCAGGAAGCAAAAAAATGTCCATAAGTGATAGCTATCAGACTTTCAATTTTTCTCATCAAATTCGCGAAGATAGAACCCCTGAAAAACCCCTGATTGTTGTCCGTATTAGATTGATTGAAGCCATAATTGAGTTAAATAGTAGGGAATTTCGACTAAAACAGTAAATTCGTCAAAAATAGGGTTTGTCATACAAATTTGATAAGATGAGATTTCTTATTAATTGAATAGTTTGGCTATGAGCAAATATCAGTACGAAGATGCCGTAAAACAATTACAAGAAACTGGCAGTATTGGTCTTGTCGATCTTAAGAGTCTCTCGCATGATGATCTCGTAGAACTTTGCGAAGAAATAAAGGTATGGTGCCTTTACGCCAACGGCAAACTCGATAAATTACCTAAAGAATCGAAGAAAAAGAAGAAGAAAAAGAAGGAGTAATTAAGGAGTACTTAAGCGCTCCATGGGAAACTGTAATGTGAAAGTGCTCCCTATGCCAGGTGTACTTTCGATGAGTAATTGAGCCTGGTGGCGACTAGCAATATGTTTAACAATTGCCAAACCTAAACCGGTACCTCCCGTTTCACGCGATCGGCTTCGATCCACTCTATAAAATCTCTCCGTAAGTCGGGATAAATGCTCTGGAGCAATACCTGGTCCAGTATCGGATACAGAAAATTCACCCTGACCTTCTTGATTTACAGACCATTTCACATTGATTGCGCCAAGGTCTGGGGTGTAGCGTATCGCATTAGATACTAAATTACTAAATGCCGACAATACCTCCCTTTCATCCCCCAAAATATTTTGACTAGATTCAGCGCCATAAGTAAAGGAATGTTTTCCTTGAGAAAGCGCTTCAGCATCGTTTCTGACTAAGGCCATCAAGGTATTAATTTGTAACTCATTTGAGGCGGCTGGAAGTGCATTTGATTCAAGATTGGCTAAGGTCAGCAAATCTTCTACAAGGGTCTTCATTCTTTGAGCCTGCGACATCATCATCTCAAAATACTGATCTTGTTGTTCTTTTGATAAATGTAAAGACTGAACTGTTTCGAGAAATCCCATGAGTACGGTAATAGGCGTTCTCATCTCATGCGATACATTGGCAACAAAATCTCTGCGCATTGCATCTGCTTTTTGTAGATCAGTAATATTTTGTATCAATAATAAATGTCTTTTTTGACCAAATGGGAAAGCCTGCAACATGAGGCTAAGACTGCTACTTGAACCCATGCGCTCAAGTAGTAAAGGTTCTTCAAAATTACGCTTAATAAAATATTGAATAAATTCAGGCCGTCTTATCAGAAAATGAATTCTCTGCAATGCATCGCGCTTAAAGTTAAGACCAAAGAATCGCTCGGCAATACTGTTACACCATTCAATTTGATCGTTTTCATCTAGCATGACAATTCCATTTGGCGATGCTTGGAATGCCTCTATGAAGTGATCATGTTGTTGTTCAATAATCCGTATTTTTTGTTTCAGACCCTTAATAAGTCGCTGTAATCCAAAATAGATCTCCTCCCAATAGCCGCTCGGAAGGGAAATATTCTCAACTGCGTCAGCTTGAATGAACTTCCTTAGGCGGGCAAGATTGATATAGGAATAGACTAGGGGTATCGATAGGATCGCAGCTGAAGTAAAAATAGCCCAATCAGATCCAAAAAAATGGAGGGCAATGTATGCAGCAATGATTGCTAGGCATACTATGAAAAAAAAGCGGTATAAAGCAGCAACCATGAATACGATATTAGACTATCTTTGCGAGGCTACTGAAAAACGCAGGGATACAACTGAAGTTCAGAATTAGATCTGCGTCGGGGTCTTTGTAATACGGTAACCGCTTCCCCTTACGGTTTCAATGTACCTATCGCAATCTAAAGGGGCTAAAGCGGCTCTTAATCGCTTGATATGAACATCAACTGTCCGCTCTTCGATATAAACCTCATTACCCCAAACATTATCCAATAAGCCAGTACGCGAATGCACTCTTTCTGGATTAGCCATAAAAAACTGAAGAAGCCTATATTCAGTGGGGCCTAAAGAAATCGGCTGAGGGTCAAGATTAGACGATATTGCAAAAACGCGATGAGAACTAGGATCCAATTTAAGGGGGCCAACTGATAAGGGCCCAGTATCTTCAATCGGAGTTTGCCTACGAAGCAATGCCTTCACTCTTGCTATCAGTTCCTTAGGTGAGAATGGCTTGGTAACATAATCATCTGCGCCAGAATCTAAACCCAATACCTTATCGGATTCTTCGCTTTTAGCTGTCAGCATTAATATAGGCAATCCCCTCGTTCGATCATTTGCACGCAATTCTTTGGCAAATTGAACGCCTGATTTTCCTGGTAGCATCCAGTCTAAAATCAGTAGATTCGGAAGACGATCCTTCATCAAGGCAGATGCAATATCGGTTTGCATAGCTCTTTCTACTTCATAGCCTGCATGAGATAAATTGATAGCAATTAACTCTGCAATGGATGGCTCATCTTCAACAATCAGTATGTGGTGAGTCATTTGGGTCAATAAAGTTAAGGTTTATTAGCTTCGCGTACCAAATCTTCGTGAGGAATATGACGAACATCGGAACCCTTTGCTATATAAATAACAAATTCGGCAATATTCTTAGCGTGGTCACCAATACGTTCAATGGCCTTCGCAATCGTCAACATATCTAACCCTGCACTGATCATATGGGGGTCCTCAGACATATAGGTCATGAGCTTTCTAACAAACCCTCTAAATTCTTCATCAATCTGACGGTCTTCAGCAACAACCTCAGCGGCTGCTATGGTATCAAGTCTTGCGAAAGCATCTAAACTGCGTCTTAGTAAGGTAATCGCCATTTGACCTGATAAACGGATCTCTGCGACGTTAATGTTGTATGGCTCTGCAGACTCTATTAAATGTTTGGTTCTCTTGGCAACACGCTCCGCCTCGTCACCTGCCCGCTCTAAATTGGTAATCGCCTTCGATACTGCCATCACCAAACGCAAATCTCGAGCGGTTGGTTGTCGACGGGCAATGACTTCTATACAAGCTAGATCAATTTGAATTTCAAGATCATTTACAAACTTTTCATTCTCTATAACAATATTGCATGTATCAAGGTCCATTTGAGTGAACGCACGCATTGCAGTAGATATTTGAGACTCAACCAGGCCACCCATCTCAAGTAAACGACTTGAGAGTGAATTTAGATCTGCGTCAAATTGCGAGGATAGGTGTTTGTCTGGCATTTAATGTCTCCAATTAACCAAAGCGACCGGTAATGTAATCTTCTGTTTCTTTGCGCTTAGGTTTGATAAAGATTTCATCAGTTTTACCATATTCCACCAAAACGCCTAAGTACATATAGGCGGTATAGTCAGAAACTCGAGCGGCCTGTTGCATATTGTGCGTCACGATTGCAATGGTGTATTCAGTCTTCAGCTCATTAATCAACTCTTCAATCTTACCAGTAGAAATCGGATCTAAAGCCGAGGTCGGCTCATCGAGCAAAATTACCGAAGGCTTCACCGCTACTGCTCTAGCAATGCAAAGGCGCTGTTGTTGGCCACCAGAGAGAGATAATCCGCTTTGATTAAGCTTGTCCTTTGCCTCATTCCATAAGGCCGCCTTATTAAGAGCCCATTCTACTCGTTCATCCATTTCAGAACGAGAAAGCTTTTCGTATAAACGGGCACCAAAGGCAATATTTTCATAAATTGACATTGGGAACGGAGTCGGTTTTTGAAAAACCATACCAATTCGGGAGCGCAGTAAATTTAAGTCTTGACCAGGCTCTAGAATATTTTGACCATAGAATTTAATTTCACCCTCTGCACGCTGTCCAGGATACAAGTCATACATACGGTTAAGAGTCCGTAAAAGCGTCGATTTACCGCAACCTGAAGGTCCAATAAATGCAGTTACCTTACCTTGTTCTATATCGAGATTAATATCTTTTAGACCTTGAAATGAACCATAAAAGAAATTGAGATCTCTAACTTCAATCGCATTCATTGCCTTTTGATCCGATAGTGTGTTTACTTCATCCATCTTGCCCCCTTGACTATCAACTCTATTTAAGTCAAACATAGTTTTCATATTACTCATCATCCTTGGACCTTCTCACGGAATACCACACGGGCCAAAATATTTAAGCCAAGTACGGCAAATGTAATTAATAGTGCTGCAGCCCAGGCCAAATCAACCCAGTTATCATAAGGGCTCATTGCAAACTGAAATATGACTACTGGAAGATTGGCCATTGGCGCATTCATATTAGTAGAGAAAAATTGATTATTTAATGCGGTAAATAATAATGGTGCGGTTTCTCCACTAACACGTGCTAGGGCCAATAAAATACCAGTGATAACACCACTTTTAGCTGCACGTAAGGTAATCATGAAGGCAACCTTCCACTTCGGTGCACCTAATGCATAAGCAGCTTCGCGTAAGCTTCCTGGGACAAGTCGTAACATATTCTCAGTTGTTCTAACTACAACAGGGATTGCAATTAAAGCTAATGCAATCGTTCCAGCCCAGCCAGAGAAGTGACGTACTTGAGCAACTACTAAGGCATACACGAAGAGGCCTATCACAATAGATGGTGCTGAAAGCATGATGTCCGTCACAAAACGAGTAACAGCGGCAACCTTACTTCTGTCACCATATTCTGAAAGATATAAACCGGCTAGCACTCCAATTGGGGTGCTAATTAAGGTGCAGCTAGCCACAATCATGAGGCTACCTACAATTGCATTGGCTAAACCGCCCCCTTCAGATCCTGGTGCAGGGGTACTTTGCAGAAACACATCTAAGTTGATGGAAGAGAATCCCTTGATGAAGAGAATACTCAAAATCCACAAAAGGAAAGTCATACCCAACACCATAGCCAGACTAGAAAGGACTAGGCCAATCTTATTAGTGAGCTTGCGTCGGGCAAAAATTGCCGGATTGATATTTGATAGACCGATCACGTTTTAAGTCCTTGCTTTTTCTCCATATTCAGGAGCATCCACTTAGCAATAGCCAAGACTACGAATGTAATCATGAATAGCGCAAGACCAAGCGCAAACAGGGAAGAGTAATGTGGTCCTAGCTCAGCTTCACCAAACTCATTTGCCAATGTAGATGCAATTGAATTACCAGGAGCAAATAAAGATGCAGATAGACGGTGGGCGTTACCGATCACAAAAGTAACTGCCATCGTTTCACCAAGTGCCCTACCTAAACCCAACATGATGCCGCCAATTACACCTGCCTTGGTATATGGTAAAACAACATTTTTAACAACTTCCCAAGTTGTACATCCAATACCGTATGCAGATTCTTTGAGTACTGGCGGAACAATTTCAAATACATCACGCATAACTGAAGCAATAAAGGGCAAAATCATCATTGCCAAAATCAACCCAGCACAAAGAATACCGATTCCATTAAAAGCTCCAGAAAATAAGATCCCGAGGCCTGGAATTTGTCCTAAAGTGCCTGCCAATGCAGGTTGAATATAGTCGGCAAAAATGGGTGCAAAGATAAATAGACCGAACATTCCATAAATAATGGATGGAACTGCTGCCAATAACTCCACAGCAGTGCCGAGTGGTCTGCGCAATACATTCGGACATAACTCTGTTAAAAATACTGCAATACCAAAGCTCAGAGGCACAGCAATTAACAAAGCAATTAAAGAGGTAACAATAGTTCCGTAGATGGCGATTAATCCACCAAACTCACCGTTAATAATATCCCACTCTTTAGTAAAGAAGAAACCAACTCCAAATTTATCAAGAGCTGGCCAAGCATTAATCATAAGCGAAATGATGATACCAACCAGCGCGATAAGCACTGATAAAGAAAAAAACTGTGTCACTGCATGAAATAAGAAATCTTGTATACGCTGTAATTTAGCAATATTCAAAGCTTGAGGGGTGGGCGCTGAATGAGACTGCGTGATATCCATTGTTTACTGTACTTATTTAGAGATTAAAACAGCCCCACTGTGGGGCTGTTTTGTTGTAGAAATTAAAAGCTCAATCTAATAATGTTACCTTACAGCAACCTTTGGGAAAATATTCTTTCGAATGAAGTCTGTAGTTGTATCAGGCATTGGAACATAGTCTAAATCAGCAGCCATTTGTTTACCCTCTTTAAAAGCAAAGTCAAAGAATTTAATCACTTCAGCTGTATTGGCTTTGTTATCAGGGTTTTTG
Source organism: Betaproteobacteria bacterium (assembly GCA_013205155.1). GTDB lineage: Bacteria > Pseudomonadota > Gammaproteobacteria > Burkholderiales > Burkholderiaceae > Polynucleobacter. The sequence goes on from JABMMT010000245.1 coordinate 6,506, forward strand.
TATAACAAGATGAATGATGCGCCAGTAATTGGCCAAGATTTAGCACCAGGAGCATTGGTAATAAAAGTGCCCATACCTGGAACCTTAGACCAATCTGTACCTGCAGCAGCTGCAGCAAATGTCACATCATCAGGAGCAACAAATTCGCCTGCAGCATTCTTCAAATTCATGTGAGTCATTTTGTTTTTCTTGGCGTAAGCATACTCAACATAACCAATTGAGTTTTTTATACGAGAAACGTTAGCAGCAACACCTTCGTTACCCTTACCGCCTACAGA
>JABMMT010000246.1 GCA_013205155.1 Betaproteobacteria bacterium
AGAGCTACTACCCACCTTAAGCGCTCAAGTCAATCAGGGAACAATGACAGCGTCTGTAGCAGCAAGAAGACTCTTGGAATCCATGGGCCATGAATTTTTCTAAGGAATCAATATGAAGGAAATCATTCAACAGCTAGAAGCAAAGCGTGAGCTTGCTCGCTTAGGTGGTGGTCAAAAAAGAATCCAGTCACAACATGCTAAGGGTAAATTAACGGCCCGTGAACGAATTGAGCTTCTGTTAGATGCCGGTACTTTTGAAGAATGGGATATGTTCGTAGAGCATCGTTGCCATGATTTCGGTATGGGTGAACAAACCGTTCCAGGCGATGGTGTTGTTACTGGTTATGGAATGATTAACGGCCGCTTGGTGTTTGTATTCTCACAAGACTTTACAGTCCTGGGAGGCTCTTTGTCTGAAGCTCATGCAGAAAAGATCTGCAAGATCATGGATCAGGCCCTAAAAGTAGGCGCGCCAGTGATTGGATTAAATGATTCTGGTGGTGCACGCATTCAAGAGGGTGTTGCATCTCTCGGTGGGTATGCAGAAATTTTCCAGCGTAACGTTACTGCCTCTGGCGTTATTCCGCAGATATCTTTAATTATGGGCCCATGTGCTGGCGGTGCAGTGTATTCACCCGCATTGACAGACTTTATCTTTATGGTGAAAGACAGTTCCTATATGTTTGTTACAGGTCCTGAAGTGGTCAAGACGGTAACCCACGAAGATGTCTCTGCAGAAGAGTTGGGTGGGGCAGTTACGCACTCTACAATATCCGGAGTCTGTGATCAGGCATTTGATAATGACGTTGATGCCATCATGATGCTGCGTCGCTTCTTTAACTACTTGCCGCTCTCAAATCGTGAAAAGCCACCATTAATTAAGGGTGCAAACCGTACCGAGGAGCCTGATTATTCCTTAGATACATTAGTGCCTTCCAATCCAAATCAGCCTTACGATATGAAGGAGTTGATTACAAAAATTGTGGATGATGGTGAATTTTTCGAGCTACAGCCCGATTACGCTAAAAATATTGTGATTGGTTTTGCTCGTATGGAAGGTCGTTCAATAGGCATCGTTGCTAATCAACCGCTGGTACTGGCAGGCTGCTTAGATATTAAAGCATCCATTAAAGCAGCACGCTTCGTTCGTTTTTGCGATGCTTTCAATATTCCTGTTGTGACTTTGGTTGATGTGCCTGGATTTATGCCAGGTACCGCCCAAGAATACGGTGGGATCATTAAACATGGTGCAAAATTACTCTATGCGTATGCTGATTGCACTGTGCCTAAGGTCACATTAATTACTCGAAAAGCCTACGGTGGTGCCTATGATGTGATGGCTTCTAAGCACTTGCGTGGTGATGTGAACTTTGCCTGGCCTTCTGCTGAGATAGCAGTAATGGGACCTAAAGGCGCCGTAGAAATCATCTTCCGAGAAGAAAAATCGAATCCAGAAAAGATTGCAGCACGTGAGCTGGAATATAAATCTAAATTTGCCAATCCTTTTGTTGCTGGTCGAAGAGGCTATATCGATGACGTCATCCTGCCGCATGAAACACGCAAGCGTATTGCACGCTCTTTAGCGATGCTTAAAGATAAGGATTTAAAAAATCCAGCGCGTAAACACGGCAATATTCCTCTGTAAAGGCGCCAAAATATTATGGCCACGAAAATGTTTAAGAAAATATTGATTGCTAACCGCGGTGAGATTGCATGCCGTGTAATAAAAACAGCCAAAAAGATGGGAATTAGAACGGTTGCGGTTTACTCCGAGGCTGATAGAGAAGCCCGCCATGTGCAACTTGCAGATGAAGCTGTTTTTATTGGACCAGCGCCTTCTCGTGAATCCTACTTAGTGATAGATCGTATTATTCAAGCCTGTAAAGATACAGGTTCCGAAGCAGTCCACCCTGGTTACGGTTTCTTATCTGAAAATGAACAGTTTGCTAAACGCTGCGAAGATGAGGGCATCGTTTTTATTGGGCCTAAATATCAATCTATTGCAGCAATGGGTGACAAGATCGCCTCTAAAAAGATTGCTTTAAAGGCTAAGGTAAACACAATTCCTGGGCATAACGAAGCTATTTCTACTACTGAAGAAGCTGTCAAGATTGCCCAAGGTATTGGTTATCCCGTCATGATCAAGGCTTCAGCGGGAGGGGGTGGTAAAGGACTGCGTATAGCCTCTAACGATCAAGAGACCGCAGAAGGTTTTGCTGCTTGTAAGACAGAGGCGATGCATAGTTTTGGTGATGATCGTATTTTCATTGAGAAGTTTGTTGAAGGCCCGCGCCACATTGAAATTCAGGTATTGGGTGATTCACATGGCAATGTGGTTTATTTAAATGAGCGCGATTGCTCTATACAGCGCCGTCACCAAAAGGTAATCGAAGAAGCGCCTTCACCTTTTATTGATCCTGCTACTCGCAAAGCCATGGGCGAACAAGCTGTAGCCTTGGCAAAAGCGGTGAACTATCAGTCAGCGGGTACTGTTGAATTTGTTGTTGGTAAAGATAAGTCTTTTTACTTCCTTGAAATGAATACGCGCTTGCAGGTAGAGCATCCTGTTACTGAGAGCATCACTGGCCTTGACTTAGTTGAGCAAATGATTCGGGTAGCTGCAGGTGAGAAGCTAGCGTTTAAACAGGAAGACGTTAAGCTTGATGGCTGGTCTATGGAATGCCGTATTAATGCAGATGATCCATTTCGTAACTTCTTGCCATCGACCGGACGCCTAGTCAAATACCGCCCTCCAGAATTTATCAATGGGGTGCGCGTAGATACCGGCGTTTATGAGGGTGGCGAAATCCCAATGTATTACGACTCGATGATTGCTAAATTGATTGTGCATGGCAAGGATCGTAATGAAGCAATTGATAAGATGCGTTCTGCATTGAACGATTTTGTGATTCGTGGAATTCATTCCAATATCCCATTTCAGGCTGCTTTATTGCAGCATCCTCGGTTTGTTTCGGGTGACTTTACAACTGGCTTTATTGCGGAGGAATATCCCGAGGGCTTTAAGAAGGACTCAGTACAACCTGTAGATCCAAAGAGGATGGCTGCCTTAGCTGCTTTTATGCGCTATCGCTATCTTGAGCATATCAAGATGATCGATGGTCAGTTAGCAGGCCATGAAATGGTGATTGCCAAGAAATTTGTAGTAGTTACTGGTGCTCAAGTTGGATCTATGAAAGATCCGTACGAAGTTCCTATTCGGGTAGAGCTCAAAGATAGCATCTACTCAATCTATATTGAAGAGTCTGATGGTATTAGCCGTTATGACATCGTCAGTGATTGGCGACCAGGGCAAATTTGTCTTTACGCAACCATTAATGGCACTCAAAAAGTAAATGCTCAAGTAGAGCGTCGTGGGGTTAAACTTTTACTAGTATTAGATGGCGCAAATTATGAATGCATGGTTTTAAGCCCATTAGGTGCCGAGCTGCAACGCCGTATGCCATTGAAATTACCGCCCGATACTTCTAAATTAGTGATGTCTCCTATGCCAGGACTACTTACCAAAATAGCTGTCAAGGTTGGTGATATTGTTACTGGTGGTCAGAAATTAGCGTCAATTGAGGCGATGAAAATGGAGAATACAATCTCCGCCATTCAGGATGGAGTGGTCGCTGAAGTTTGCGCTAAAGAGGGTGACAGTTTGGCGGTCGATCAGTTAATCCTTCGCTTCAAATAACAGAGGATAGTATGTCAGATATAAATGTTAAGCCATTCAATATTTTGGGAATTCAGCAAATTGCTATTGGTGGCGAGGATAAAGAGCGTCTCAAAAAATTATGGATTGATCTTTTGGGCTTCCAATTTAAAAGTACTTTTATCTCTGAGCGCGAAAATGTTGATGAAGATATTTGCTCTATCGGAACAGGCATTAATGAAATTGAAGTAGATTTAATGCAAGCGCTTGATATTGAGAAAAAGCCTGCAGTTCATCAGACCCCTCTAAATCATATTGGTTTATGGGTTGATGATTTACCAATGGCAGTTCAATGGCTTACCGCTAAGGGTTTGCGTTTTACTCCAGGCGGTATTCGTAGAGGAGCCGGTGGTTTTGATATCACTTTCATACATCCCAAAGCCAATGATGAATTTCCTTTTAGTGGTGAGGGTGTGTTGATTGAGCTAGTGCAAGCACCCCCAGAAGTGATTGCGGGATTAAGTTCATCATCTTCACTTACTACCAAAATATAAGAGCTTGAATTGACACGTATATTAGCTATCGATACTTCATCTGCTTGGTGTTCGGTGGCTTTGAGTTTGGATGACAATGAGCCACTATTTCGGCATGAGCCCATTTCTGCTGGAGCTAGCCAATTACTGCTGCCTTGGATTCAAGAGATGCTGATTCAAGCAGAGATAACTTTACAAGATTTAGATGCCATAGCCATCGGCGTAGGCCCCGGAGCATTTACCGGCATCCGTTTAGGTCTTGCCGTAGCTCAAGGGCTGGCAATCAGCTCACAATTACCAGTACTGCCGGTAGCTAGCTTAGATGCCATTGCTTCACAGCTTGTTTTATCCTCTCAATTTAAATCAAGCCATGCCAGCATTTTTGCTGTTGCAGTAGATGCTCGTATGGATGAGATTTATTGGGCTAAATACCAAACGTCCGCTCTAGGCTTAACTACCAGACTTGGTAATATTCATTTAACAAAGCCTGAAAAACTAGATTTAAGCGGTGTTCAATTTATTGCCGGTAGCGCAATCAATGAATACGGTGATCGTCTTTTTACTTCTGACCCATTAAAGCTATCTGCACCATTTCTTGATGAAAAAATTGGTATATCTGCTCTTGGAGTATTAGATTGTGGAAAAAAAGACTTATTGGATGGCAAGCAAATCCTGATCTCTGATCTAGAGCCACTGTACGTTCGAAATAAGGTAGCCCTCACTACTGAGGAGCGCTCAATACTTTATAAAGCCGAGATAACACGGTGATGTCAAGCCAAGACCACTCTTTCGTCGATGGCGTTGCTGAACTTTCATTTATACCAATGCAGATAGCGGATTTAGACGCTGTATTAAAAATTGAATTGGTTTCTCATTTACATCCATGGACCAGTGGGAATTTTTGCGATTCACTCAAAGCTGGGCATTGGGCTTATTGCATTCGTCCTCAAGTAGATCAAGCGATTAAGGGTAGCTTTTTAGATTCCAATGCACTTTGGGCGTATTGCATCTTATATCCTGCAGTCGATGAGTTACATTTGTTAAATATTACTGTTGCACCAAATCTGCGTAAGCTAGGAATAGGTAGCAGAATGATGGCCGCGATTGAGGGCGTAGCTGCAGGACAAAATATACCCAGAATCATTCTGGAAGTAAGGCCATCAAATCTGGCCGCCGTCAATCTTTATCAAAAATTAGCTTATGAGCAAATTGGTCTTCGCAAAGCTTACTATCCAGCCGATGCCATTACAGGATCTCGCGAGGATGCTCTGGTTTTGGCAAAATCGATTAAGCTTAGTATATGAGCAATACAAACACTAGCTTTCTGAAAGAAATGGGAATCACTGCATGGCATAGCCGTGATTCATCTAGTCATCTAGAGATCTCTGAAACGCCTGTTGAGCAGATATCAAAACCAGTTGACTTACCTGCAGCAGATATTCCCGCTCGTTACCAATGGTGCTTCTTTGGCGATCCAGCTCAAGGTGATGCGCAATTACTTTTTCAGAATATTGCGCGCCTCTTGGAATTAGCCCCTCATGAATGGCGATGGGTAAATCCATCGGACAAGTCGGACCTTTTGAGTAAGATTAAGCCCAATTTGCCGACCATTGCGATTGCTTTTGGGGAACCAGCAGCTCAGAAGATCACTGGAGAGCGTGATTCATTATCTCAGCTACGCGAGACTGTATTGTCTCTAAATGGAGAGGGCCTTGAAGACATACCAGTGCTAGCCACTTTTGATTTACCGCATCTGTTGAGTAGACCAAAAGACAAAGCTTTGCTTTGGCAAGACCTACTATTAGCTAAATCAGTGCTCTTGAATCTTTAAAAAGAGACTGCAGTCTTTCAGTGCTTATGCTCACCGATGAGATGCATTGAATCATATTCCGCCTGATTTCTAGCATGGCGTTTAATGACTAGCCACATAATAGTACTGACTGTTACTCCAAAACCAATGATGACATATTGGATCGGTACATCAAGCCAAATCAGCATAGAATAGACAAGTAGCATAGTGAGAACAGAAATATTTTCATTAAAGTTCTGCACAGCGATCGAGTGCCCAGCCGACATCAGAACATGGCCTCTATGTTGTAATAGAGCATTCATGGGTACCACAAAGTAACCAGCTAACCAGCCGACTAAAATCAGCAGAAAATAGGCAGGTATTAAATTGAGTGAGATTTCAAATTTGCCTACCGTCATGATGGTGGTATTTGGCAACATGTCGCTGTTGTATATGGCTAAAATACAGACAATCAATCCCATCATCACACCACATGGCAGGACATTTAATGAATTACGTAAAGGAATGCGCGAGGCCGCCCAAACTGCACCACCTGCTACTCCAACCGCCGAAATAGCTTGCAGGATCGCACCTTGAGAAAGATTCATATTCAAAGCGACTTGAGCCCATTTAATCACGATGAACTGTAAGGTAGCGCCGGCACCCCAAAACAATGTGGTTACAGCTAAGGAGATTTGACCTAAGCGATCATTCCAAAGAGTCTTAAAGCAGATTGAGAAATCCTTGATTAGCTCAATGGGATTCGTTTTCTGTGAAACATAGCGCGCGCCAGTATCAGGAATTTTAAGATTAATGAGTGCTGCAATAACATAAATCATCATGATGATCATGATGGCAGATTCAGCAGGGGTATCAATTCCTGTTTCTAAAATAGGAATATCTAAAGATAAAAGACTTTGAGAAACAGTGCTACTAATCAGAACCCCACCTAATACAGTGCCTAAAATAATAGAGCCCACTGTTAAGCCTTCGATCCAACCATTGGCAGCAACCAATTTTTCTGGAGGAAGCAATTCTGTCAAAATTCCATACTTTGCAGGAGAGTAGGCAGCTGCACCAAGGCCAACAATGGCATAAGACATTAAGGGATGACTACCAAATAGCATGGCGATGCAACCAATAAACTTGATAGTGTTTGTGATGAACATGACATTGCCTTTAGGACGAGAATCCGCAAAGGCGCCGACAAACGCAGCTAGCACTACATAAGACAATACAAAGAATAATTTAAGCAATGGCGTCATCCAGGCCGGAGCATTGAGCTGGATCAAGAGGGCAATAGCCGCTATTAAAAGAGCATTATCAGCAAGCGAAGAAAAAAATTGCGCCGCCATAATGGTGTAAAAACTACGGTTCATTCGTACAATCTAATCATTAATGTAATTAAAGCATGAAAGGAGGGATAAAAATGGGTAGTCCAGCTGATTCTCTAATCAATAGACCAATTGTGGCATCTATTTACACCGATGCCTTTCGACACAATTTAAACAGAGTTCGCGAATTAGCGCCCGAAGCTAAGATTTGGTCTGTCATCAAGGCAAGGGCCTATGGCAACTGTTTTGATGCTGCGATTATCGGTTTAGCCTCTACTGATGGCTTTGCCTTACTTGATATAGCAGATGCAAGCTGGCTCAGAGAACATGGCTGGAATGGCCGTATTTTGCTGTTAGAAGGCCTTTTTCATGATAATGAATTAAAACTTGCCCAAGAATTAGGCTGTGATCTTGTGGTTCATTGCGAGGTCCAAGTCCAATGGCTGGAGCAATTTGAAGGTAAAGCCCATAAGCCCTTTAATGTCTTTTTGAAGATGAATTCCGGAATGAACCGCCTCGGATTTAAACCATCCAGCTATCGAACTGCATTTCATCGCCTTCACAGTGCGGGATATCACATGCACCATATGACCCATTTTGCCAATGCTGATCAGGTTGATCAGCAACCATCAGTTGGCAATCAAATGGAGATTTTTAGTCAAGCGATTGATGGTCTAGAGGCTCCAACATCTTTAGCTAATTCTGCGGCTATTTTGTGGCATCGAAATGCACTGGGGGATTGGGTACGACCCGGCATCATGCTTTATGGCGCATCTCCCACTGGTAATTTTAGTGATATTAAGAATGCAAAATTAAACGCAGTAATGCATCTACATAGTGAAATTATTGATATTCAAGAGCTGGCAAAAGGTGACCGAATTGGTTATGGTGGTCGCTATTTAGCACCAGAAGCAATGAGGGTTGGAATAGTAGCCTGTGGCTATGCTGATGGCTATCCACGTCATGCTAAAGATGGGACACCAGTTTGGGTCTTTAATGCAAGAGATGATGGTAGCGGTCTAGTCTGCCCGATTGTTGGTCGCGTATCAATGGATATGTTAGCGATTGACCTTCGTAAAGCACCCAATGCAGCGATTGGAACGGTAGTCGAGTTATGGGGTGAGAACGTACCGGTAGATGATGTTGCGCAAATGAGCGGCACGATCGGGTATGAGTTACTGTGTGCAGTCGCACCCCGAGTGCCGGTTGTGATTAAATAATTATCAATTCCAAATTTGCCACCATTTACGATCTTTTTTGCTACGCATGCCAGTCTGAAGCATAGGGCTGTCAGGAAAATTTAATTTGAAAACTCGCGCCGTATCGTTACTTAACTCGACCATACCAAGTTTTTCATACGACTTATAAAGTATATAAAGCGCCTCTTCAACTGCGGGTGCGCGATCATAGTCACGAATCGCTAACTGAGCGCGATTAGCAGCAGCTAAATAAGCACCTCTTTGATAGTAAAAGCGAGCGACGATCACATCAGCTTCAGCTAAAGAGTTAACGATATAGCGCATCCGATCCAAGGCATCTGGCGCATATTTACTATTAGGGAAACGTTCCACTACAACCTTGAAGGACTCAAATGCATCTTTTGCTGCTTTTGGATCACGCTCACTGAGATCTTGACCAGTAAATTTACCCAACCATCCTAGATCATCATTAAATGTAATGAGACCCTTAAGATAGTATGCGTAATCTAAATTCTCATTTCCCTGGTGTAATTTGATAAAGCGATCAATTGCAACCAACGCTTGAACTGTTTCTAGTGCCTTCCAGTAGCAATAAGCACCATTAATTTGTGCTTGCTGAGAATATGGGCCAAAAGGAAACCTGGCCTCTAATTTTTCAAAATACTTGCCACATTTAGCAAAGTCAGCACTATTGAGCTTATCGATCGCCTCAGAATACAGCTTGGTTTCTGACCATATATCAGTATCGTCTTTTTGGCCCTCGCTACCGGCACAAGCACTTAACAGCATGATCGCTAAAAAACTTATTAAAAATAGAGCATAAGAAGAGAAGCTGGCAGGTAAGGAAGATTTTGGTGGTGCAGATTTCACAGTAAGCCTTAAACTGGCGTTTGAAACTAGGTCGGACATAACTAAAAGGCTTCTTAAGCGTGGCATTGCTGCAAACTCCTGATTCGAATCCCATTGATTATATCGATGATGAGGATTTTATTGCCCTAGAGATTCCCCAGGATATGGCGGGAGAACGTCTGGATAAGGTCTTGGCGACTTTTTTGCCTGATTATTCTCGTAATCGACTAAAGACTTGGGTAGAGGCAGGGGCCGTCACAGTAGACGGAAAGGTAACAAAAGCTCGCTATTTACTTCATGGGGGAGAAAGCGTTAAGGTTTTTCCACAAGATATGCCGGAGCAGTTTGCCTTTGATTCCGAGGATATTACGCTAGATGTGATTTACGAAGATTCATCAATTATTGTGATCAATAAACCCCCCGGTTTAGTGGTTCATCCCGCTGCTGGGAATTGGACTGGTACCTTATTAAACGGTCTTTTGTTTCGCTATCCTGAACTTAAAAGCCTTCCTCGCGCCGGTATTGTTCATCGACTTGATAAAGATACTTCTGGGCTAATGGTGGTAGCAAGAACTTCTCAAGCACAAACAGCTTTGGTTAAACAACTACAAGAGAGAACTGTGGGTAGGCGATATTTGGCATTGGTATGGGGCAACCTACCGAGCCAAGGAAAAGTATTGGCAACAGTTGGGCGGGATCAACGCGATAGATTAAAGATGGCTGCTGGTAGTCCCCAAGGAAAGCCGGCCGCAACCGTATTTCGTCGCCTTGCTAAAGGATTGTTTAGCGAAGCTTCATTGGCCTTAGTTGAGTGCCGATTGGAGACAGGCCGTACTCATCAAATTCGGGTGCATTTAGAGTCACTAGGTTTTCCACTGCTGGGAGACCCTGTTTATCGGAAAAAAACCCCGGGTGCCGCAAAAGCACTGCCATTAATGCGTCAAGCGCTACATGCTTATGCACTTACCTTAGAGCACCCTGCCAGTCACGAAGTCATGACCTGGTTTCAGTTGCCGCCAGAAGATTTGATAGCGCTTTTGCCGTGCGTTGGCTTGAGTAGCGAAGAATTGCCCAAGAAAGATGCGCTATTGGCATCTATTGCGAATGAGCGTCGTTGATGAACTTCATCAAGCTCGATTGGGATACGCCCCCTCAAATTCATGCTTTGATGAGCACTCGTTTGGGGGGTGTCAGTCAGCCACCTTATGACACCTTCAATCTTGCAGAGCACGTGGGTGATAAACCAGAATATGTTGCTCAGAATCGTCGTTTATTGCGAGCACATCTTCCATCTGAGCCCTTATGGCTCAAACAAATTCACAGTTCAATTGTGAGCATTCCAACTTTACGTACTAATCAACCCAATCTGCCCATAGTGGCAGATGCAATAGTGACAACCAAGTCAGATGAAGTTTTAGTTATCATGACTGCAGATTGTCTGCCAGTCTTATTTGCTGCTAATGACGGATCAGTTATTGGCGCAGCCCATGCTGGTTGGAGGGGCTTATCTTCAGGTGTGCTTGAAAATACAGTTGATGCAATGCTGTCACTAAGCCCACATTTGTCCAGCACAGAACTATTGGCGTATATGGGTCCAGCAATTGGGCCAAGTATCTATGAAGTAGGTGAGGATGTTTTTGAGACTTTTCAAGAATCCTCAATAAAACCAAATGAAAATGACTTTGTAGCTATACCAAATAAAAATGGAAAATATCTAGTTAATCTATATTCTTTGGCGAAGGCTCGGTTAAAGCTTATGGGCATTAATCGGGTTGATGGGGGAGGGTCGTGCACCTATCTTGATCAAGACCGCTTTTTTTCATACCGTCGCGATGGCACAACAGGACGATTTGCCTGCTTCATTTGGATTGAGAAATAGACAGATTCTGGCGTTCATTCGGGTTATTACTATATTTGCCCTTGGGCTAGGGTTATTGCGTATAACCCTATATTCCTGATCGATGGAAAATGTCTACTATTAATTTACGAGAATAATATGTTTGCAGGCATGAATCCAAGCGCTACCCCATCTTTGGCAGCGCACCATATGGCGCTCATTCCGCCAGATCGATTGGCAGAAATTCAAAAAGAGTATTTTACTGAATTAGCACAGATTGCTACTAATCCTGAAGCGGTAGAAGTAAAAGATCGTCGCTTTGCTGGTAAAGCTTGGCACTCATCATGGAGCAAGGTGATTGCGGCAACTTATCTTTTAAATTCTAAACATTTAATGTCTTTGGCTAAGGCCGTTGAAACAGACGAAAAATCAAAGCAAAAGATTTTATTTACCACTGAGCAAATGATTGATGCTTTATCGCCATCCAATTTTATCGCTACTAATCCTGAAGTCTTAGAAAGTATTATTAGCACTCAAGGACAGTCAATCCAAAAAGGTATTGTTAACTTATTGGGGGATATGAAAAAGGGTAAGGTCTCTCAAACTGATGAGAGTGCTTTTGAGGTCGGTAAAAATATCGCCACTACCGAAGGACATGTTGTTTTCCGTAATGACTTATTTGAGCTGATTCAATATACACCGCTGACCAAGCAAGTATTTGAACGACCTTACTTAATGGTGCCTCCTTGCATTAATAAATATTACATACTAGATTTACAGCCAGATAACTCAGTTGTGCGACATATGGTTACTCAAGGGCACACGGTATTTTTAGTGTCTTGGAAAAATCCTGATGCATCAATGGCAAAAATCAGTTGGGATGATTATGTTGGCAAAGGTGTGATTAAGGCGATTGATGTTGTTAAAGAGATTGGCGATACCAAACAAATTAATATTCTTGGTTTTTGTGTTGGTGGAACACTCACTGCATCGGCTTTAGCGGTCCTCGCTGCTCGCAATGAGCATCCTGCTGCGAGCCTTACTTTATTAACTACCTTACTTGATTTTGCCAATAGCGGCATCTTAGATGTCTTTATTGATGAAGGTATGGTTGAGATGCGTGAAAATTCGATTGGTGGAAAAGGTGGCAAGTACGGCATGATGTCTGGACTTGATCTGGGTAATACCTTTTCCTTCTTGCGTCCAAATGATCTTGTGTGGAATTATGTTGTTGAAAATTACCTAAAGGGCAATTCTCCGCCACCATTTGATCTTCTTTACTGGAATGGCGACTCCACGAATTTACCTGGTGCAATGTACTGCTGGTACTTAAGACATACCTATTTACAAAATGATTTAGTGAAGCCTGATAA
>JABMMT010000247.1 GCA_013205155.1 Betaproteobacteria bacterium
TGGAATTGGACGGGCCTCCCCGCATGGTGGGTTGGATAACCTGGTCAGGTCGGGAACGGAGCAGCCAAACCCAATTTCTGCCAGTGCCGGGGGTCAGGCTCGTCCACTCTTTTCTTGTTTTTATGAGCCCCCATAACCTATCCTCTAAAAGTGATGCCAAAAACAATGGCACTCATCTATGGCCCTCATTGATGAGGGTGGCCTAGGTCGCAAATAGCCCTTGAGGATATGAAGCTTGTCATGTCTTATTAAAAGATTATTTAAAAGACAAACTATTTTTGCTATGAGTAAATACAAAATCACCATCTCATTGTTAATGCAAAAATCTAATTAAGAGAAGACTTAATCCTCACCTTATCTTTCTTGTCTAAGTTTTGATAGCAGCATTACATTTAATTTTGATCAGTATCTACTGTATAAAAACACAGTAGTTATAATTATTCGAACTTTTTTAGTGAAGCTCAATTGATGAGCTAACAACTAACTAATCTACTTATACCCAGAAAGCACGTGGGAAGTAGATAACATAACAATGCATCGTTAACGACTTAACTTTCATTCTATTTCTTTTAGAGATTTTTTTATAAACAGTCTTTATCCATAGATGAATGAGAAAAGTGCACAGTCAAAATATCAACAAACTTATTGAGCTGCGGGAACTACTCAATCAGCAGCTCTACTCCGGCCATTCCTTAATTACCTATGATTTGATACTGGATGTTCTAAAAGCGCATTTAGAGGGCAAAAATCTCACCATCAAAGAGTTATGTGCTGGATCGATCAGAAGTACTTTGAACACTCGAAAGCACATCAATCTTTTAATTGATGATGGTTGGATCGTTCTTTCAAATGGCGTTCATGACAAGCGGCATCGAATTGTGAATGCAACAGATAAATTAATTGATTTGGTAGATGGTTTATTAGGTTCCAGTACAATCGATCACTTAAAATGACAAAACTATGCATTCTTAATACGCATAAATTTAGGTTTCAATTTCAATTGTTTTAAAAAGCAGAAGCATCAATACTCAAATCATCATTAACAGGGTGTTTGAATGAAAAAATTAAATAGTCTTTTAGGATTAGCAGGTGTAGCCACTTTTTTTAGTCTGCCAGTCAATGCACAATTAAAATCTGATGCGCTCAAAACACAAACTACCAATCAAATTGGCTTAACAGTCTCAAGCTATGCCTATGAAGAGCCAAGCTTAAATGTCAAGATGGATGCCACCAACGTTGGTATTGAGTATTTAGGAACTTACGCTTTTAAGAATAATTGGTATATCTTGGGAGAGTTTGACTATAACAACGGCCCTGTTAGCTATAGTGGCTCTGGAACGGCGAGCGGCATCCCGCAGTACTACTTCGACCTTAAAGCAGCGGTTGGCTATGATTTTGCTTTTGATGGCTTTGTAATTTCGCCCTATATCGGACTGGGATATCGCTTCTTAGATCAATCTCTTGGCGGCACTACAACATCAACTGGCGCAAAGGGATATGACAGACAAAGTACCTACAACTACATTCCGATTGGCGCAATACATCGCTTTGCTGTGAACGATAACAAAGCGAAAATTGAAACCACACTTGAATATAATTATTTAATGTCTGGCAATCAGTACAGCGGATTAGGATCAGTCAATCCCTATATCGGCAATCAAAATAATGCCCAAAATTCTGGTTACGGGGTTAATTTAACCATTCTTTATAAGCAAGATCGCTGGGGATTTGGCCCGTACTATAAGTATTGGAACATCCAAGACTCACAAACCAATACAGGTAGTTTTGTCGCCGGCGGAAAAGGCTATACCTATAGCATTATGGAGCCAGCCAACACCACTAATGAGTATGGGGTCAAGCTAACCTATTCTTTCTAAATGCAAATATTTGCTTACAGATCGATGCGATCTAATTGATGCGATCTGATTGATACGCTAAGCCCTTATTAATAAGGGCTTTTTGCTTTTTCAGTAGCCTGCAATGCGCTACTGCTTATTTTTGATAGCGACGCATGCGCTCTTCTTCGATCGCCGCCTCTGTAAATACGGCCAGATCACGCTCTTGCTGATCCTTTTCAGACAGGATCGTTTTTCCTGTTTTTAATTGCCCATCATGCAATAACTCATCTAGCGTCTTTTTGACCTTGGGTAATTTTTTCTCAGGGAGCATCAACCTATTTTAGTTTTTTCACAAAAAAATGCACACTACTAGCGCTCTTTCGTTGCTAGCGGCGCTAGTAGTGTCAAAATAATCCAAATTGTTAAAGAGCGAAAATACTAAGTGCTTGTAATACTTAAAGAAAAACCATTTCGTTTTGCAAAATACCGCTTTTTATTGACCATCAACCATCAACTGCCTTGCACAGCTTTAGCGCCGTGCAAAGACAAGTCTTTGGGCACAGCAGCCCATTGCAAGTACTGGGTCTTGCGCAGTTGCATTAACTTATCTAAGAGTGCATTGGCGTGCTTGCGCTCAGCAATCAAACCACCATCATCGCGCTCTAGCCTTTGCAATTCAATACGCTGTGCAAAGTACCACGACTCCATATAGACCCGAATTTTCGGCTTAAAACGCGTAAAGTTGGCCAGGTAATAGAGCTCTTTGCTAAGGGTCTCCAAACACTCCAAGATCTTTTTGGGGTTTTGCTGCCAAGCAATGCTCAAGTCCTTACCAGTTGGGCCCCATAAAGGGGTCATGGACTCGCGCTGCTCTACCCAGGCGCCAAGACTGGTAAAGAGCTGGGGAAACTGACGCCAAACTAAATTAAAGTTAGCGATCCCCTGAGCGTTTTCCATCAATGATTCATACTGATCATAGGCCACCATCGCTAGTTGCTGCTCAGACTTACCAATCTTTAACTTCAGATTGAGTAAATAGTTAGGAGCTGCATCACAGCAATCATCGGGCAAGCACAGCATCTGCGCCACCATCCAAGGCTCTAACTTATTTAAGATTTTCTCGCGCTCATAAGCGCCGCGCGTTTCTTGCCGATGAATCTTCCAAATGGTATTGCCATACTCCTCAACAATTTGCTCTTCAACATAATTATCGGGTACCAAAGCTCCCCGAATCTGCGCTAGGTGACGCTTATAAACCTGCTCGTCCTCAAAGGGCAGGACAATGCTTTTGGAATGACGGCCATGTTTGAGCGCATTCCACTTAGAGTGACTTTTACCCCGCGCCGTTTTTGGCCCGGTTTGGCCCTGATGGCCTTTGGGTGGATTGGGTGCTGCAGATGCAGTGCTTACTTGCTCTGCTACGCCCTCGCTTAATACTGCTATTGGCTCGGTTACTATGACGCTTGCCAAATTGGCGTCTTCATTGCTAATGTAAATTTCGCTCATCTTGAGCTCCTATAAAAAATAAGTTCAAAGGCTTGCATCAGCCCATCAAGATAGGCAGGCGCAAGCAAGGCTCTAAAGGACGCAATAGATCAGGCGAGCAATGTGGCGCATTGCTAATGCCTCTAGAGTTTGGCTAGAAGCAAATTGCCTTGATCAATCGCGCAATACAAATGCAAATACCAGTACACGTATACATAGGGTTGAGTGATCTGCTTGAAGTTTGGTCAAGCTGCGAGGTTCGGATCGCAATCACTACCATGCACTGCGGTGTTTGAGTCGCAAAGCATGTCTTCTGTTATCAGATTTGTTGAGTTTGGCAACGGCAGGTTTTGTGCTGCATCTGAGTCTCAGGCCATCTGGGTATTTGGTCCCAGATGTATTAAACTTAAATGGTTCGTGATTTAAGTTCCGTTGTTAAAACTGTAACACTAATTTTTTCTTTTGGTAAGTATTTTTTTGAAAAAGATTATTGCGTTGTAAAAATTGAACGAACGTTCTCATCAGATGACTTGCTATGGGTATCATGTCATGAGAACGTTCGCTACCTTGTAGTGACGAGTAGTCATTAGTAGTTATTGATAGTTATTAGTAGGACTGAGTGGGAATGCAGTCGCTTAATAGTGCTTTGTATTTCTTTGTAGTGCTTTGTATTACTTTGTATTGCGTTATATGACAAAGCACCACCTCACCGCCGGCTGTTTTATTTCTTTTGCGAATCGGTATTGCGCCCTTGCACGATCTTTTTGCGCATATACGCCGGTTTGACCATTTCAAACTCGGTGCAAAAGGCATTGACATCATTTAAGTCCGTAATGCGATTCTTCAGCTTGTCAGACGAATACATCAGCTCTTTTTCCATGGCCTCATGGTCTCGCTTGGTCAATAAGGTGCGCAAGTACTGTACGGTTTCCATGAGCCAAGGGTTATTTCGAGAGCGCTCTTCTAATTGGCCAATTAAGCGCTCTACCCCATCCCAATTGCGCCTTTGCACGTGGCCTCTGGCTTCGCGCTGAATATCGGCCGCTTCTACTTCATTAAAGCGGCGCGCTACCAGCTCATCTTCCTGGGCCATACGATAGTCTGGCAGATCAACCACTCTTAACTGAGGAAGGCTCACACTAAATTCGTGGGCTACTCCGGTTTTATCTTTAGCAATCACTGTGCAGCGCAAAACACTACCGGCATCTTGCAAGTGAATCACTTCAGACATGGATAGTGAAATGGCCATCCACACTTCTGAGCCCTGTGCAATTGAAGGTAGGCAATACTTGAACTGACCTGATTTTTAGTACCACTCCAAAAGAGAGGATTTTTGATAATCTTCACCCTAAAGGAGTGCTAAATATGGCAAAAGGCCAACGTCTTAAACCCGAGCAAATCGTCACCTTATTGCGTCAAATCGATGTTTTAACCACCAATGGCAAAACCCTAGCCCAGGCTTGTAAAGAGGTGGGAACGGTAGAGCAAAGCTACTATCGGTGGCGCAAGATCTACGGCGGCATGAAAGTCGACCAGGCTCGTAAGTACAAAGATCTAGAGCTAGAAAATACCCGCTTAAAGAAGCTGGTTGCCGATCTCTCCTTGCGCGAGGTCATGCTTAAGGAAGTCATTAAGGGAAACTTCTAAGCCCTGCTAAACGCAAAACAGCTGCTCAGGTGTTGATGAATAAATACTCAACATCAGAGCGCTTAGCTTGTGAATTAGTGGGGCTATCCAGAGCAGCGTATCGCTATATGCCACTGCCTAGAGATGACGAAGAGCCCCTACGGGCTGAAGTCATCCGTATGGCGAGCACCTATGGCCGATATGGTTATCGATTTATTGCTGGGATGATGCGTAATGCCGGCTGGGGACAAGCTACGACAAGCAAGGTAGCTCGTATCTGGCGGCAAGAGGGTCTGAAGATCCCACAAAAGCAA
>JABMMT010000248.1 GCA_013205155.1 Betaproteobacteria bacterium
CCACCCGCTATGGTTCCTTCGCTTTGGGCAATAGTACATAATTGGCCGCTAAATGCATCCGGTAAGATTGATTTTAAAAAGATATCTACCCCCCATCCATTAAGTTATTTTTCGAAAAAACATAGTATAGATAATGTTGAAAATAGTAACTTATTACTTTCAATCATTAAAACCTGGAATGCTATATTCGGACTTGAAGTTGCTCCTACAGATGACTTGTATAGCTTAGGAGGCGATAGCATTACTGCTATGAGGCTGGCAGCAAGGCTTACGGCGGATGGATTAGCAATTACAGCTAAAGATTTAATGAGTGGCTGCACTCCTGTTGAGTTGGCAGAGAAAATCAACGCTGATGCTGACGCGAAAACTCCCTCAATCAACTTGGTGAATTCAGATGGGCCTATAAATGCCCCTTGCTCTCCCATTCAATATGATTTTCTTCTGAGGAATCATGGCAAAGCACCACGCTGGGTACTATGCGTCGAACTATCAATTGCAGATAACGTTGACTTGAATTTTTTAAGAAGTTTACTCATAGAGCTTGCTAATAGGCATGCCTCTCTAAAAGCATCAATCAATTTAGATAATCTTGAGCAAACACATAACAGCAGTCAATTAGAAAGAATTTATTTCACTAGAGATCACTTATTAACCAAGGAAATATTTAGTAATGCGAGATTATCTATAAATGCAATTGAAGGACCAGGATTCGCTGCTGCAATTGCACCTGGAAGACTATTGTTAGCTGCACACCACTTCTGGATTGATGTAGTTAGTTTAAATATCATGGTTGATGAATTAAATAATGCTATCGCGACGGGAAAAATTAATAAAGTCAAATCTGCCTCCTACCTGGAATGGTCTCGTGAACTTGCAGACTTCACGGCTAAAGGTGGGTTCGATAGACAAGCCGATTATTGGACGCGGCTTTTCGAATATCAAAGCGCCCTCAGCAAACCACTGCTAATAGATGCCACCGTTGAAAGCTCAGTGGTAAAGACTAAATTGATTGAGCCTATTTTTCTAGTTAAAGGCAAGACAAATACATTTATTGAGTCAGCATTACTTCAGGCACTAGCAGATACATTAACAAGTGAATCGCAACCTGAAATATTAGTTGAATTAGAAAGACATGGGCGAGATGCACTTAAGCATATAGAAGCCTTCTCAATTGTGGGATGGTTTACAGCCTCATTCCCAGTCAGAATCAAAAGAAATGGCGCAAATAATTACTCCTTGAATAATCTGAGTAAGATGCTCCAGAATATTCCCAATGGAGGAGCTGGGTTCTTAGCATTACGACGTTGGCGTAACGATAATAGCCAATTCTTGAGCAAGACTGATTTATCAAACTGCTGTCAGCTAGGATTTAATTTTTTAGGAAACCTTTCTGAGAATCCAGACTCTCAAGAGCGAAGCTTAAAGCTCATTTCACCAATTGTTGAAGGACTTGATTGCGATCCTGACTTACCCCGCCCTCGCCCACTGACCGTTGAATCATGGATTTCAAACGATGGTCTTCATGTCCAATTCACTTTCGATCCAAAGTCTTTTCCGGACAGTGAAGAGAGAATACAAGAATTTGAAAAAGGACTGCTGAACTATCTCAAGGCAACAGAATCTGAGTCAGATGAATTTTCTGATGAAATTCTGAATACCCTGATGTCTTCAAATGAAAATTAGTTTTTTATGAATACCGTTAAAAATAAAATAATTGAAATACTTCCGTTAACACCATTGCAAAATGGCATGCTCTTTCATGCTCTTGCAAAAGATACTATCCACGATGACCCCTATTTAATCCAAATGTGGGGAAATATCTTAGGTGAATTTACTTTTGTTCAATTTGAATTAGCCTGGAAGTTATTAATCGAAAGACATGCAACCTTTCGCACAGCTTTTATAACTCAAGCTGATAAAAGCCCCCGTCAAGTAATCTTAAGAGAGATTCCTTTTGCGATACATAAAATAGATTTATCGAGCAAAAGTCCTGAGCAGCAACAATTGAATCTAGTTGAACTAAGGGAGAGTGATAAAGAAAATCATTTCAATCCATTAAAACCACCATTACTTCGTGTCACATTAATTAAAATAGGCAAAAATGAGTGGCAATTTTTATTGACTATTCATCATTTAATTCTAGATGGCTGGTCACAATCCATTGTTATTGCAGAATTACAGGAAATCCTAAAAGGATTGATTAGTGGTTTCCCTGCAAATCTCGACGAGCCTGTTGGACCTAAGGTAATACTGGATAAGCTCCCAAAACTAGATGCGCGTGATGATGAGTTTTGGATTCAGTATCTTAATCATTGGCAAGCTTCCGCTCTACCAGACATAGGAACAAGACATAAAGATGTGGCTACCAAATCACATCGCCCATCTATGGACCTTCCAATTGAACTTTCAAGCAACCTCTCTGATATTGCTAAAAAGATACGAATTCCACAAAGTATTTTTGCATTTGCTGCATGGGCATTGGTTTTATGTCGCTGGACAGGAAAACTAGACATTACGTTTGGAATGACTGTTTCAGGAAGATCTGGCTCTCTCGATGCTCTTAAGGCCGTAGGTATGTTTGTGAATACCTTACCCATCAGAATTCAGATATGTCCCGAGGATAACTTAATCTCCTTGGTAGAAAAGATACATCTCATTGTTCGCTCAATTGATTCAAGGGAGCAGACTGATCTTGTTCAACTACAAAAACTAGCATCGGCTGATCATAACAATCCTCTTTTTGATACCTTGGTAGCATTTGAAAACTTTCCAGTAGATAGCCACGATGAGTCACCTATCAAATTTAGTAATCTGCAATCTGATGAGCGAACAAATTTATCTGCCGCTCTAGTAATTGTTCCAGGGGATAAGTGGAGCGCCTCCTTACAGTGCGATGGAAACATTGTTAGCGAATATTTTGGCCAACAAATATTAGATAACTTCATTGGGATTCTCAAAAAGATAATTCAAAAGCCTAGCGAGAAGATTGGTAATTTATTAATGACTTATTCAAGTCACCATTCAGGTGATGAAGAATTTATTAATGATTTTCATAGTCTATCCAATCCCCTAATTACGAGCTTTATTCAAAAGGTCAAACTCTATCCTCAAAATGTTGCAGTAAAGTTTGGTGATATAGACATCACTTATAAAGACTTGCTACAAAAAGTTCTCGTAGTTGCCAGTAATTTATCAAAACTAGGGGTTCGATCTGGAGATAAAGTAGCTCTTTGCATCGATCGAAATGAGGATTTGCCAGCCTTAATGCTTGGTGTGCTTTATGTGGGAGCGCTATACATACCATTAGATCCCAGCAATCCAGCCTCCCGCCGCAAGATCATCCTAGATGATTGCAGCCCAGATTTATTAGTTCAAAATTCTGAAGAGGTATTTAATGTCCCTACGGTGACATCAAAATCATTGATTATCGGTATTGCCAGCAATGAGGCTCCTGCCGACGTTGGATCAGATGCACCAGCCTACATTATTTATACCTCAGGTTCGACAGGACAACCTAAAGGCGTGATTATTCCCCACAGTAATGTGCTTGCCTTGCTTAAGGCTTGCCAAGAGCATATTCAAACCGGTCCTGATGACATTTGGACGATGTTTCACTCTTTTGCTTTCGATTTCTCCGTATGGGAGCTTTTTGGCCCTCTACTCAGTGGGGGATCTTGTTTGATTGTTTCCTATGAAACAAGTAGAGACCCAATTGCCTTTGTTGATCTATGCAAAAAAGAAAAAGTTACCGTATTAAGCCAAACACCATCTGCTTTTGGACTCTTCATGGAGGCAGAAAAATCACTTAATAAAAAATTAAGCTCGCTGAGACATATTATCTTTGGTGGCGAAGCCTTAATCCTAGGAAAGCTGACTGGTTGGTTTGAACGCTATGAAGATACGCAACCAATTATCTCTAACATGTATGGCATTACTGAAACAACCGTCCATGTTACCTGGAGACAAATTACTAGGAATGACATATTGCTTAAAAGTGGAAGTCTTATTGGTAAACCTCTAAAGCATCTACAAATCGAATTACTAGATGAAAATGACTTTCCCGTGCCCAATGGTATTGCTGGTGAAATACATGTTGGTGGTTCGGGTGTTGCGATCGGTTACCTAAATAAAGCAGAGCAAACTGCCGCTCGGTTTTATCCAAATTTAAATGAATTACATCCGGGAAAAAGAAGGTATCGATCTGGAGACCTCGCACGCTTCACTATTGAGGGAGAACTTGAGTACCTTGGTAGGATAGATGACCAAGTAAAAATACGTGGGTTTAGGATTGAGCTTGGTGAAATTGAGCATGCACTCTCTTTAGATGAAGAGGTGAAATTTGCTGCCGTTGGAACATGGAATAATAGCAATAGCTCGACTCAAGACAATCTTCAACTTTGCGCTTGGATTGTGCCCAATGAGTCTGGCTGTAATTTTGAAAATCTCAAAACCAGACTTAAGCAACGGCTGCCTGATTATATGGTTCCGGAGTTATTGATTCTGGTTCCAAACATACCCTTGACACACAATGGTAAAGCCGATAAAAAGAATTTGCCAAACCCCAAAGATGCTGGCAAGGCTACCAGACAAGAAGTAAG
>JABMMT010000249.1 GCA_013205155.1 Betaproteobacteria bacterium
CACTTACAGCACTTGCAGCTGTTGACTGTGTTTACACCGATTTAGCTACGATTGCTGTCACCCCAGAGGGATTGGTTGCAGTTGATTGGGTAGAGGGATTAAGTTTTGAAGATCTACAAGAGTTGAGTGGTATTCAATTGCGCAAATATTAATTTTCATATTCAATATTTGACTTCAGAAGTCTTATGGAGATATTTCTTAAATGATAATTAATAAACTTTTTGATTTAACGGGTAAGACGGCCCTGATTACTGGGGGTAGCAGTGGTTTGGGAGAGGCAATAGCAACAGCTTTAGGTTTATCTGGTGCCAAAGTAGCAATAGCAGCTCGAAGGGAAGATCAGTTAAATAGGGCATTAGAACGACTGAGCGATCAGGGAATAGCAGCATCTTCTTTTGTAGCCAATCTAAGTGACCTAGAGCAAACAACTGATTTGGCAGTTAGAGTTCTAAAGCAGTTAGATAAGGTTGATATTTTAGTAAATGCTGCCGGCATTAATTTACGCGAGACTTATGATCAAGTTTCTCCACAGAGTTGGCAAGATCAGTTGAATGTCCATCTTGGAGCACCCTTTTTTTTAACCCAAGCTTTAGCTCCACAAATGAAAGTTCGTAATTGGGGGCGAGTTATTAATATAGCTTCTGTACAAAGTTATCGCGCATTGTCGAATAGCGCTCCATATGGAAGTGCTAAAGGTGGAATAGTTCAATTGACTAGAGCAATCGCTCAAGAGTGGTCACGATCTGGTATTACCTGCAATGCAATAGGGCCAGGCCTTTTCCCGACTGCTTTAACTGCCCCTATTTTTAGCAATCCTGACTTAGTCAAAATGCATGCTGATAAAACAGCAATTGGTCGAAATGGGCAGATAGATGATATTTATGGCCTAGCTATTTTTCTAGCTAGCCCCGCTTCTTCTTATCTTACTGGCCAAACTATTATGTTAGACGGCGGTTATACGGCAATTTGATAATAGCATAGCTAGCTTTTCTCTATCCTAATAAAAACCATTTTGTCCAAAAAAGAGTTTTGGACCATCTGCAGGAAGAAATAATTGCTGGAAGAAAATCGGGGATTCCTGATTTCCAGTTGCTTTAATCTCAACTAGAACACCTTTATTTTTTTTGGGTAAATTTAGAGCTAAATTAATTTCGGTAGGAAAAGTAGTGCACTCTATGGTTCTATCAACTTTTTTCAGTTGTATGTTGTGGGCATCTTGAATGAGCCCTATAAAATTTGCGCTATCTAGATTTTTGGTCGGAGTATTCATAATGATAGGAAATTTTGCTGGGTCTAAAAAGTATTGACTGTAAAACACATATTGATCTACGTAAATCAACCGATCAATTTGCAATATTTTTTTTGACGGCTTGCCTTCTGTAAGCCATAGCGACCATTCTTCTTTCGAGGTAATTATTTTTTTCTTAATTACTTTGGTTGACATAGGATAAAAACCTAAGCCATCAGGGGTAATGAAGCGAAAAATCCAGGGTCCTCCAATTCGCCTCTCAATCGGTATGACAAAAGTCCCTAAGCCGCGCTTTCTGTGAAGAAGTCCCTCTCTTGTAAGGCTTCCTACTGCTTTTTGCACAGTGCCCAGACTAAAGGGGGTGATTTTCGAAAGCTCAAGCTCTGTGGGTAATTGAATACCCGTCTCCCAATGCCCATCTTGGATAGCAGCCATAATCGTAGCGCGCAAAATTTCATGCTTACGAAGGCCCTCTAGGCTCTTAGGACGATATTTTTTATAAAAAATGGCTTCAGTCATATGATTTTTTTTGAGGTCTGAGGATATCTTATTAGAAATAGAGCGCTTGCGTAAGGGTTTATTGCATTGCACAACTTAATATATAGTAACTCTTGACAAACTTAATGCATAGTAATAGCCTGAACCGAAGATCAGTTCGGCGGATGACAAAAGTTATGTAGGTCAGTTGGGAGGATGAAAATGCGTGGAGCAGTCGTTTGTTCAAATCAAATTGCTGCTGACGCTGGCGCTGAGGTTATTCGTCATGGTGGTAATGCGGTAGACGCTGCCATTACTACCGCACTATCTTTATGTGTCGTAGATCCAGCAAATTGCGGGATTGGAGGTTATGGTGGTTTTATGTTAATCCAAGATAGCCAAAAGCAAGCCCCTCGCGTTATTGACTTTAATACTCTAGTCCCTAAAAATTTCAACCCAACTGTATTGTCATCAAAAAAGAATGAAGGCAATAGCTTTGGTGGAGCTAGCTCAGTCTCTGTGCCAATGGTTTTGAGCGGTCTTCTTCAGGCACATAGGGAGTTTGGATCCATATCATTTTCAGAGCTTTGTTCTAGTCCGATTCGGATTGCTAAAGATGGCTTTGAGATTGGGAAAA
Source organism: Betaproteobacteria bacterium (assembly GCA_013205155.1). GTDB lineage: Bacteria > Pseudomonadota > Gammaproteobacteria > Burkholderiales > Burkholderiaceae > Polynucleobacter. The sequence goes on from JABMMT010000249.1 coordinate 2,364, forward strand.
ATTTAAATATGGCTCTTCGTTGGGCGGAGAGCAGAGACTCCGAGTTCTCTGAATCATTCAAGTCTATATTTGCACCCCAGGGACGATGGCTTGGATTGGGTGAGGTATTGGTGCAATCAGACTTATCCCATACCCTCGAGAAAATAAAGATAGATGACTATTTTTATACTGGCGAATTTGCCTTGAAAACAAGTGAATACATTCAAGGGCAAGGGGGTTGGTTAGAGGCAGGTCATTTCAGTGATGCAGCATCGAAGACCTATTCGGGCAGTCAATTTAGTTTTAATAATTGTGATATTTACGGCCCACCTCTTATAAGCTCTGGGTATAGTGTTGTGTGCGATGCTTTAGATTTCTTATCAGAGGATGATGATCTTTTTGATAATGAAGATTCATATATTTTAAAAGTTTCAGAATCATTGCGTTATGCCTGGGAAAGAAAAAATTCAGCATTCGCTACTTCAAGCACCTCAACTCAACATACCTCTCATTTTTGTGTCACTGATGTAAATGGTGGGATGGTCTCCTGTACTTTTACCCATGGACCTCTATGGTTTGGTTCTGGCATGGCTACTCCAGGAACTGGAGTAGTACTCAACTGTGCAGCAAATCTATTTCGAAAGGAGGTGAGTAGTGGGGAATGGCTATCCGTTACAAACCTTTCCCCCAATATTATGAATTGTAAAGATGGTAGTCAGATAGCTTATGGGGGTCCAGGAGGCTCACGTATTCCCGCCATTGTTTTGCAAATCATTTTGGAAATGGCAAAAGGGGGTGGAGATATCTCAAAGGCAGTCAATAAAAAGCGGGTATCTGTTTCGCTTAATGGAGAGTTGGAATTAGAGGATGGTAGCTTGGCGGAGCAATATCACGCTCGCAGAATATTTGAGAAAGAATATTTTGGACCAACTTCAGCCATCCTAAGGAAAAGAGATGGTGAAATTGCTGTAGGAACAGACGATCGATTTGAGACAGGAGTTGCCTTAATTTAAGTATTCAAAAGTTAATTTATTGGAAGGGTATTGAATTGGAAAAATCAGTAGGCATTATTGATACTACATTGCGAGATGGACATCAATGCTTGTGGGCTACTCGTATGACCACTGCACATATGCTTCCTATTGCGGAGCAGATGGATCAAGCTGGATTTGATCAAATTGACCTAGCAGGCACAATTCAATTTGATGTGTGTGTACGCTATTTGAAAGAAGATCCTTGGGAGCGCGTTCGTTTAATGCGAGAACGGATTAAAAATACCCCACTAAGATCTCTAGTCCGCAGTAAAAATATTGCTTCATTTGATTTCTTACCAGATGACATCATAGCTCTATGGGTTGAACGTTTGGTAGCCAATGGATTTCGCGTGGTAGGAGCATTTGATGGTTTGAATGATGTCGAAAATATGTTGGCAACTACTCGGGTATCTAAGACTCTAGGCGTTCATACATTTGGAGCACTTTCATACAGCTTGAGTCCCGTGCACACTGATGAATTGTATGTAGAGACTGCTAAGCAACTGGTTGCGAGTGGCACAGTTGACGCTATTATGCTTAAGGATGCAGGTGGCTTATTAACGGTCGATCGAATTCGTACCCTAGTGCCTGCATTGAAAAAAGTATTAGGAAAAATTCCTTTAGAAATCCATGGCCACTGTTTAACTGGTATTGCACCCCTGATGTATTTGGAGGCTGTTAAGTTAGGGGCTGATCAACTTCATACTTCGATCGCCCCATTGGCTAATGGGGCAGCACAACCATCAATACAAAATATAGCAAAAAATTTACGATTACAAGGCTATAAGATTAATGTTAACGATGCCTTAATCGATGAGGTAGGTGAGCATTTTAGAAAAATTGCTGAAATTGAAGATAAGCCAATTGGAGAAATTTTAGAGTACAACGGATTTCACTATGAACATCAAATTCCTGGGGGCATGCTGAGTAATTTTCGCTCTCAGTTAGCGCAAGCAGGAATTTCTGATAAATTTGATGAGTTACTTGAGGAGTGCGCACGTGTTCGTCAGGAATTGGGTTATCCCATTATGATTACGCCCTTCGCACAGTTTGTAGGAACTCAAGCAGTATTAAATGTCTTGCATGGAGATCGCTATAGAGTGGTCCCAAATGAAATTAAAAAATATGCATTGGGTTACTACGGGAAACTGCTTGCCCCTATCGAACCATCGGTTTTAGATCGCATCGTAGAGAATGGATCGAAACATATCGCATTGAAACCGGTGCCGCGTGAGCCTGGGGTGAATGCGCTTAGAAAAAAATATCCCAATGCTAGTGATGATGAGCGTTTATTAAGATATATGTTTGCAGGGTCACAAGTTGATGACATGCTCGCAGCAGGTGCTATGCAAACAACCTACTCTTTTGATCATCCAATTACGACATTAATTAAAGAATTTAGTAAGCGCCCAAAAATCGGGCGAATTTATATATCACAACCTGGGTTGAAGCTCGATATTACCGGGCACAACTAATCACTTTTACATGGCCTATAAGGAGCTATTTGTGGCGGACAGAGACCTAAGCTATCAAGATTTATTGGAAATTATTCGATTAGTTGAAGAGTCGCCAGAATTTTCAGAATTTAAATTGGAATATGGGGATATTAAAATTAATCTAAGGAAAAGCTCCGCAGGAGTGATGTCCGCTTCTGAGCCCTTAGATATTCCTACTGATGTGAAGCCTAAAGTTACACAGGTAACTACCCCTTTAGAGTCGATTTCTTTAGTCAAATCCTCTACGACTGTAATCCCTGAGGGGATGATTGGAATTAAATCACCCATGGTAGGTAGTTTTTATCGATCGCCTGAGCCTGGCGCCCCACCTTTTATTGAGATCGGCTCTAATGTCAATCCAGATTCAACTGTTTGCATTATTGAGGTGATGAAGCTCATGAATTCATTACCTGCTGGGGTCAACGGCACTATTTCAGAGATTTTAGTTTCTGATGGAGATCCCGTTGAATACGGGCAAATACTTGTATTAATAAAGCCAAGCTAAATTAGTTTATGAAAAAACCGCAAGCTATTAAAAAAATTCTAATTGCTAATCGCGGTGAAATTGCTGTGCGTATTATTCGCGCCTGTCAAGAATTGGGTATTCAAACACTTCAAGTGTATTCCGAAGCTGATCGTCATTCCCTGCCAGTATTGATGGCGGATGAAGCAGTTTGTATTGGACCAGCTCGGTCGAGGGATAGCTATTTAGATATAAAAAACATTATTAGTGCTGCGCTTGTTTATAAAGCAGATGCAATCCACCCTGGGTATGGGTTTCTTTCAGAAAATGCTGAGTTTGCAGAATGCTGTGAAAAGGAATCGATAGTCTTTATTGGGCCTAGTCCGCAGTCAATACGGATGATGGGGGATAAAGCGACAGCGATTCGCTTGGCAAAGGAAGCTGGGATACCAACCACACCGGGTTCTGATGGAATTGTTGGCGACTATCAGGCCGCCTCTTCCATAGCGGAAAAAATTGGATATCCAATTCTATTGAAGGCCACTGCAGGTGGCGGCGGTAGAGGTATGCGAATTGTTCGGGATAAGGGACAGCTTGAAGCAGCCTTTATGGAGGCCTCTCAGGAAGCTAAGTTAGCCTTTGGTAATAGCTCCCTATACCTTGAAAAATATATGAGCAATATTCGACATATTGAGGTCCAAGTTTTGGGAGATGGTAATGAAGTATTGCATTTAGGAGAGCGAGACTGTTCGTTGCAAAGAAGAAATCAAAAACTAGTAGAAGAAAGTCCATCTCCCGTATTGAGTGAAAAAATGCGAATCAAGATCGGTAATGCGGCTCTGGAATTATGTCGACATGTTCATTATCGGAGTGCTGGAACAATTGAATGCATTCTTGATCCCGCTACTAATGAGTTTTACTTTATGGAAATGAATACTCGGATACAGGTAGAACACCCCGTAACTGAGATGGTAACGGGCGTTGATCTCGTTAAAGAGCAAATTCGAATTGCTTTAGGGCAGGGTATTAGCATCAGGCAGGATCAGGTACAAATGAGGGGCCATGCAATTGAGTGCCGTATTAATGCAGAAAGTGCAGAAAATGATTTCAGGCCAAATCCAGGCAGGGTTAACGAGTATTTTGCCCCCGGAGGTTTTGGAGTGAGAATGGATACACACCTATATTCTGGATATATTGTTCCCCCATACTACGATTCATTGCTTGGGAAAATAATTTGCTGGGGAAGTAATCGTAATGAGGCCATAGAACGCATGAATAGGGCGCTATTAGAAGTCAAAATTGATGGGATTGAAACAACGCGCCTATTTCAAAGAAATTTAATCAACACTCCTGAATTTCGCACTGGGCAAGTTCACACCCGTTTCGTGCAAGATAGTTTTTTAAATCAATCTTCAAAATAAGATCAGAGATATTGAATGAAAAGCATTAGTACAAAAATTGTAAGTGCTGACATTAAGGCTGTTGCTTTAAGTATATTGTCCCTCATTGCCTTTTTAGGTTTTTGGCAAATTACGGCCTATTATGTTGCTTCACCTTTTTTTCCAACAGTTGGCGCCGTATTTAAAGCATTCAAAAATCTGATTATCAATGGGGATACACAGGGGATTTCATTGGCTACCCACTCTTGGGCCAGTCTATATAGAGTACTACTAGGTTTCAATCTAGGTGTTTTATTGGGCGTACCAATTGGATTATTAATGGGTCTGAACAAACAAATCTATAACTCTACTCGTTCTGTAGTTGAGCCTTTCCGATTTATTCCACCAATAGCATGGATACCTCTCGCAATCATTTTTTTTGCAGGAGATACTCGTTTTGCGTTTTTAATTTTCTTAGGCGCATTTTTCCCAGTTTATACATCAACATTGGTGGGTGTCCAAAGGGTGGAGCCTTTGCATAAAAAAGTAGTCGCTGTCTATGGCGCCTCAAAATTTTATACCTTAATGCATGTGGTTATTCCAACTGTTCTACCTGATATTTTGGGCGGAATGCGTGTTGCAATGGGGGCAGCGTGGCTCACCATAGTTGCCGCCGAGTTGGCTGGGGGCACTAATGAGGGATTAGGCCGAATGATGCTCAATTATGCAGAGTTGCTAAAAATTCCTGATGTCATTGTTGGCATGATTGTGATTGGTGCAATAGGATTCGTCATAAATGAACTATTGCTGATGGCAGAGCGCTATTTATTTAAATGGCGCTGGCAAGTAACTCTCTAAATCAACTGGATCATTACGATGATTAAATCTAAATTAGATGTCGATATTTACCATGCTTATGGAGATCTTGTAGTCCATGATGGGATTCAATTTGTAGTGAAAGAAAATGAATTTTTATGCATATGTGGACCCAGTGGCTGTGGAAAGACCACCCTGCTAGATATTTTAAGTGGGCTATTGAAGCCTACAGGCGGATCAGTTCTATTGGACGGTGAGTCTGTAGATCCAAAAAAACATAGTATTTCATTTGTTTTTCAGGAGCCATCAACTCTACCCTGGTTAACGGTTTGGGAAAATATTGCAACCGGTTTAAAAATAAAAAAATTACCACGCAACGAAATTAGAAAAAAAGTAGATGAGGTTATTCGTCTCGTGGGGCTTGGAGGGTTTGAAAACTTTTATCCTCATCAGATTTCTGGCGGAATGAAGCAAAGAGTATCTATTGCGCGTGCCTTTGCTACTGATGCAGATTTAATTCTCATGGATGAACCATTTGTCAGTTTAGATCAACCAACGCGAGAGCGAATGCAGCAAGAAGTATTGGATATTTGGAAAAACCTAAGGCGCACAATTGTATTTGTTACTCATAATTTAGAAGAAGCTGTTTTTTTGGGTGATAGAGTAATAACTCTCTCCCAAAAGCCTACCAAAATAAAAGCAGACTTAAAGATAGATTTACCTCGTCCTCGAGATCCATTGAGTCCTGCTTTCACAGAAATTAGAGCGCAGTGTTTTTCTTTTCTTCATCACTAGGGAGTTGTTAGTTTCTTTGCCATAAAGGCAATTCATTTTACTAAGGGAGATACATCATCATGAGCATGAATTCAAATCGTAGAAAAGTTCTTGGGGTTGGTGTGGCTGCAACAATTGGTACGACTTTACCATTAGGCACGCCGTTATTTGCGCAGACCAAAAAAACAGTGATTCGCTTGGCCGACCAAGCAGGTGCCGAGGTTGATTATGCGGCAATCTGGGTAGCAGAAAATCAGGGTTATTACGATCAAGAAGGAATACAAATTGATCGCCGAACTTATCCGAATGGTCCAGCATCACTATTGGATTTAAATAAAAATTTAGATGCCGTGATGTGTGGTTTAGGTCCAATCATGCAGTACGCAGCAGGTGGCGGACAATTTACGATGGTTTGCTCGGTGACTAAATATAATGCCCCTCTCGTAGGGCGTACTCAATACAAGTCATACGCAGATTTAAATGGTAAAAAAGTAGGCACTCCAGGACTAGGCACAATTCATGATGCCATTCTGTTTTATATAGAAAAAACCTACAATCTTAAATTTCAAAAAGTACCTGGTCGTGTTGCAGATATTCCTGCAATGTTAGATCGAGGTGAGGTTGAGGCATTTATTGCTTGGGAGCCAGCATCAGCTTCAGCAGTTGCAAAGGCTAAAGACGTTCACTATATCGTCCAATTACCTCCAATTCATAATGCAGAAAGCTTGGATCTTGTTTTCCACCCCACTTTTATTAAAGAAAAGCCTGATGCAGTTGTTCGTTTTCTCCGCGCTACTCTAAAGGGGATGAATTTTATTAAAACAAAATCTAAGGATGATGTAGCTAATATAGTGGCTAAAAAAATGAATGATCCAACTGCTAAGCCAATTGCTTTTATGGCTTTAAGTTCAGTATTGTTAACGGATCCTCGTTTGGATATGCCATCAACTCGCCTTATTCTAAAAACAATTGCTGAGCAAGGAAAAATTGATCCAGCACTAGTCGTGAATGTGGATGCTTGGGTAGGTAAATACTTAGATTATTCTTTCTTAGATAAGGCTGAAAAGTCTCTCAAAGGTTAACTTTTTTATTAAAACGGGGTCACAAAAATGCCTAAGACAATTTTAACGTGTGCTGTTACTGGTGGTTTGACGAAGCCTGAAATGACCCCGTATTTACCCATTACTCCAAAACAAATTGCTGATTCTTGTTTAGAGGCAGGTGACGCTGGCGCAGCAGCGGTTCATATTCATGTTCGAGATCCGGCTACAGGTCGGCAATCGATGGAATTTGATTTGTATGCACAAGTAGTCGAACTGATACGTTCTCAGAATAAAGAATTAATTATTAATTTAACTACTGGGCCTGGTGGGCGCTTTATTCCTAGCGAAGATGATCCTAAGCAATATGCTCCCGGGACTACCTTGTGCCATCCTTTGAAGAGAGTGGAGCATATAGCTAAATTAAAACCAGACATATGCTCATTAGATTTTAATACCATGAATGGTGCTAACGATATTGTTATTAATACACCGCTGAATGTGCGTAAAATGGCTAAGGTGATTAATGATGCTGGCGTGCTTCCTGAATTAGAGATATTTGATACGGGTGATTTAAATTTAGCTCTTGATTTAATCGCTGACGGAACATTAAAGGGGCCAGGCTTATTTAGTTTTGTTATGGGCGTCAAATATGGCCTAAACGCTGATCCTGCGACTTTATTGTATTTGCGTGACCAGTTGCCAGCTGGATCACGTTGGTCAGCCTTTGGAATTAGTAGACATGAATTTCCAATTGTTGCTCAATCATGGTTATATGGGGGTCATACTCGTGTAGGACTTGAGGATAATATTTTCTTAAAAAAAGGCGTGCTATGCGAGAGTAATGCCCAGTTGGTTACTAAAGCAAAAAGAATTATTGAAGATTTAGGTGGTGAATTAGCTAATTCAAGTGAGGCCAGGCAGTTACTGGGTTTGATTTGAGTTTGAGTGGATTACATTTAAAGAGGATGGTTATGCAATGAAGGTTGGTCAAAAAGTTAAGGTGGTATTTCAGGAGACTCAAGATGGTCAAAAAACCCACCTGTTTGAACCAGTCTAGACAGTAAGCTTTCTAAACC
>JABMMT010000250.1 GCA_013205155.1 Betaproteobacteria bacterium
CCCAATGCCTGGAAAGGCTTGGAGGCACATGATCAATTACTGACGTGGCTACTGGAAGATGGTCCCGAACCAAAACAAGCGCGCTGAAGTCTATCTCTAACACCATCCCATTCCTCACCTGCTGGGGGCTCTGGGAACAAAATCAGATCCCAAGCTTGCTGATCTAAATCTCGCAAAGAACGATAGAGTCGACTAGCAAAAGCGGTGCTATCACTAGAGACAATCACTTCTTCAACATCAATTGAAGGATGATCCTCCAAGACAAGCGAAGATTCTGAATCCCAAACAGCTACTGCAACCCTAGACTTAGTATCAGGAAACTCACTTAAGGCATCGAGTACTCGGCCTGGTGCGTAAAGCCGTAAAGGCGTTGTTGGAGCGTAATGGGCGAGCAAACTTCCCGATACCCTCGGAAGAGAATCTGTTTCATCAGTCTTTTTAACTTCTCCAACTTGATATACCTTAATTCCGGTCTTTGCCAAAATCTCGCTTGGCGTAATTGCGCCAGGTCTCAGTAGTATGGGTTTATCTCCAGACGATAAATCAATGATGGTGGATTCAATACCAATCTCACAATCCCCACCATCTAACACCATTAACCCTAACTCTCCTTCAAACTCATTATGAACATCTGCGGCACTAGTAGGGGATATCTTGCCAAAACGATTGGCTGATGGTGCCACTACACCGCCTTTGAATTTACGGAGTAATTCTTGCGCAATAGGATGTGCTGGTGCACGAATGGCAACGGTATCTTGCCCACCGGTGATCTCTCTTAAAACACTCTTATCTTTTTGAAAGACTAAGGTCAAAGGGCCAGGCCAAAAGGTATTCATTAGTAATAGTGCTTTTTCGGATACATCACGTACCCAAGGGCTTAATAAAGCAGCCCAATCAATTTGCGCTACATCATATTTATCTGGCGCTGCAAGATGAACTATCAGCGGATGATTTGAGGGTCTACCTTTGACAGCAAAGATCTTTTTAATGGCCTCTGGATTATTGGCGTCTGCCCCCAAGCCATAAACTGTCTCCGTTGGGAATGCTACCAAACCACCATCGTGCAAGGTTTGCACTGCTTCATTGATCACTGCCGAAGATTGTAGTGGCGTACTGTCCGATTTGTCAGTGGACATTTCTAGGGCTCGATACCTAATTCAGTAGCGACAGCAGCACAATGTTGACGGGCTTCACTTAAATTCTCACCTAAACAATTAACGTGGCCCATCTTTCTACCAATGCGCGGTTCAGACTTGCCATACAAATGCAGCTTAGCATCAGGATGCGCTAGTACTTTATTCCAAGCAGGCTCTTTTGCTTGATCTTCATTACCTTCAAACCAAAGATCGCCCAGCAAATTAAGCATGGCTACTGGTGCTAATTGACGAGTATCAGCTAAGGGTAAGCGGGCCATCGCTCTAACCTGCTGCTCAAATTGACTACTGATACAAGCATCCATAGTGTAGTGGCCAGAGTTATGGGGACGCGGCGCAATTTCATTGGCAATGATGTCGCCATTCTTGAGAACAAAAAACTCTATGCATAACACGCCTACATAATCTATTTTTCGAATCAGCACTTTGGCTGCACCAATAATCTTTTTCTCTTGAATGGGCTTCAGGGATGGTGCTGGTACTGTAGAGATATGCAAAATACCATCACGATGAATGTTTTGAGCAATAGGGTATATCACTACTGCATCGTCATAACCACGTACCACCAAGGCTGAAACTTCGAAATCCAATTCCATGCGTTTCTCTAATACGCAAGCTACTTTACCTAGCTCAGCCCATGCAGCAGGCAGATCAGCGGCGGCATCAACAGTGATTTGACCTTTACCGTCATAGCCCATGCGTGCCGTTTTTAAAATACCAGGAAATAAATCTGCCGGTACCTGCTGGATGTCAGCATCACGCTCAATCACGCTATAAGGTGCTGGACCAATATTGGTTTCTGCTTTCCAAGTCGCTAGGAATTTTTTCTCAGCAACCCGATTTTGCGCTAGAGATACACAGCTGCTTCGTGGCGCTACAAATACACCTAGAGCCTCTAGCTCATCTAAAGATTGTGCTGGTACATTTTCAAACTCGGTACTAACTGAGGCGCAAAGAGAAGCCATTTCTTTTAGGGCAGCAGAATCTGTGTAATCGGCTTGGATCAATTTTTCAGCGATGGCGCCTGCAGGACAGTCAGCTCCTGGATCTAAAACGCAGACTTTATAGCCCATTGCTTGGGCCGCTTGCGTAAACATACGCCCTAACTGTCCACCGCCTAAAATTCCTAAATACGAACCCGGCAAAATGGGTTCCAG
>JABMMT010000251.1 GCA_013205155.1 Betaproteobacteria bacterium
ATCACCATGATGGGAGCCATTCCGATTTTCTTGATGCCTACGCGTAATCACTTGGGCATTATTGGGCCAATTCCTAAAGAAGAGTTTGAGTGGGCCAATATTAAAAAGAAAATTGATGCCAATCCATTTATTAAGAATAAAAACGTTGTTCCACGAGTGATGACACTCACGCAAAGTACCTATGATGGCATTATTTACAACGTCGAGATGATTAAAGAGATGCTCGACGGTAAAGTGGATTCTTTGCATTTTGATGAAGCTTGGTTGCCCCATGCTACCTTCCATCCTTTTTACAAAGATATGCACGCCATTGGCGCTGATCGCAAGCGCACTAAAAAGAGTCTGATGTTTGCTACTCAGTCTACTCATAAACTACTGGCTGGCTTATCCCAGGCATCGCAAGTATTAGTCCAGGATGCTGATGAGCACAAGCTTGATCGTGATTGCTTTAATGAGGCCTACTTGATGCATACCTCGACTAGTCCGCAGTACGCCATTATTGCTTCTTGCGATGTCTCTGCGGCCATGATGGAGGCCCCCGGCGGCACTACGCTTGTAGAAGAGTCTATTGCTGAAGCAATGGATTTCCGGCGTGCCATGCGTGAAGTAGATGAAAAGTTTGGTGCAGACTGGTGGTTTAAGGTTTGGGGTCCAGATCATTTAACTGAAGAAGGTATTGGCGAGCGTTCAGATTGGATCTTGGAACCCTCCGCCGCTTGGCATGACTTCGGTAAGTTGGCTAAAGATTTCAACATGCTTGATCCTATTAAAGCCACAGTGGTTACTCCAGGCCTAGATATTGAGGGGAACTTTGGTTCAATGGGTATACCGGCGAGCATTGTTACCAAGTACTTGGCTGAACATGGTGTGATTGTTGAGAAGTGCGGCTTATATTCTTTCTTCATCATGTTCACGATTGGTATTACCAAAGGCCGCTGGAATACTCTTGTTACTGAATTGCAACAATTTAAGGATCACTTTGATAAAAATGCACCTTTGTGGAAAGTATTGCCAGAGTTTGTGGCGAAGCATCCACGTTATGAGCGCGTTGGTCTGACGGATATTTGTCAACAGATTCATGAGTTCTATAAGGGTCGTAATGTGGCTCGCATGACAACAGAGATGTATACCTCTGATATGGTGCCCGCAATGATGCCCTCCGAAGCTTGGGCCAAGATGGCACATAAAGAGGTTGATCGCGTGCCATTAGATCAGTTAGAGGGTCGCGTAACCGCAATGTTAGTTACTCCGTACCCCCCAGGCATTCCATTGCTGATTCCAGGGGAGCGCTTTAATAAGCGGATTGTGGATTATCTATATTTTGCTCGAGACTTTAATGAGAAGTTTCCTGGCTTTGAAACCGATATTCACGGTCTTGTTAAAGCAGGGATTGATGGACGTAGTGAGTATTTTGTCGACTGTGTCAGACAAGAGCCAGATATAACGCTATAGCTTGGGAAAGTCCGACGCTCAATTCTTCTTAATGGCGATGGGTTAGGATCTATTGAACTAGCTTAGACCAGAACCCCATGCCCTTTACAGATCTGTACGACCTCTTTTGATGGCTGCCAGTACTTGCGCTGGTGCAGTACCACCAGCGTGTTGGCGAGATTGCACTGACCCATCTACCGTCAGTAGGGAGAAGACATCATCACTCATGAGTTCGGGGCGGTTATCTAATCCACAGGCAAAACGCAATTCAGAAAGACTCAGATCGGTGAGCATGCAATTTCTACCAACACAGGCTTTGACAGCATGGGCTACTGCTTCATGAGCATCACGAAATGCCAGACCTTTTTTCACTAAATAGTCAGCCAAGTCAGTGGCTGTCGCAAAACCCTCTTGTGCAGCAGCTTTCATCACATCGACATTGACTTCAATGTGTGGAACCATATCAGCAAAGATTCGTAAGGTATCTTGTACGGTATCTACTGCATCAAATAAAGGTTCTTTATCTTCTTGGTTATCTTTGTTGTACGCGAGGGGCTGCCCCTTCATGAGCGTCAATAAAGCAATCAAGTCGCCATAGACACGCCCAGTCTTGCCTCTTGCCAACTCAGGAACATCTGGGTTTTTCTTTTGCGGCATGATGGAGCTGCCAGTGCAAAAGCGATCAGGTAAATCAATAAAGCCAAAGCGTGGACTGAGCCAAAGAATCAGTTCTTCAGATAAGCGGGATACATGCATCATCAAGATGGATGCAAAAGCGCAGAACTCAATTGCAAAGTCGCGATCCGATACTGCATCTAGGGAGTTATTGCAGATACCATCAAAGCCTAAGGTGCGCGCAACCTGTTCACGATCAATTGGGTAGGAAGTACCAGCCAATGCTGCAGCACCTAAAGGTAAGCGATTAAAGCGGGCTCGTAAGTCAGCTAAACGGCTAGTATCACGACTGAACATTTCGTAATAAGCCATCAGGTGATGACCAAATGTAATGGGTTGTGCCACCTGTAAATGAGTGTGGCCGGGCATGATAGTAGCAGCATGCTTTTCTGCTAAATCCAAAAGAGCAGTGCGTAATAATTTAAGAGTAACAGCAATATCATCAACGCTGCCACGCATCCATAGACGTAAATCCGTTGCTACTTGATCATTACGTGAACGACCGGTATGTAGCCGTTTACCAGCATCGCCCACTAATTCGGTGAGGCGAGCTTCAATATTGAGGTGAACATCTTCGAGCGCCAATTGCCAATTAAAGTGACCAGACTCAATCTCACTCTTAATTTGAGCCATACCCTTCTGGATATCAGCCAAATCTTGAACACTGATGATTTTTTGCTTGGCCAGCATTTCTGCATGAGCTAGAGATCCGGCAATATCAACCATCGCAAAGCGTTGATCAAAGCCAATGGAGGCGGTATAGCGCTGAACAAGTTCGTCCACGGGTTCGTCAAAACGGGCTGACCATGCTTGGGCTTTGTTGGCTAAGGAATTTTTGGATGAGCTCATAAACACAGTATATTGGTGGAGGTCTTTTATTATTTTAAATGTTATGTCCCAAACCCTAAATTCTCCTTCCTTATCCTCCCCTTCACGCCTAGTCATCGCCTCCCGTGAAAGCCGTCTGGCCATGTGGCAAGCTCAATTTGTCCGCGATTGCCTTAAAAAGCTCTATCCCCAGTGTGATGTCCAGATTTTGGGCATGACTACTCGCGGGGACCAGATCTTGGATAAGGCCCTCTCTAAAGTGGGGGGCAAAGGCCTTTTCGTCAAAGAGCTCGAAACCGCCCTAGAGGATGGCCGTGCCGATTTAGCGGTTCATTCCTTAAAAGACGTGCCGATGGTGATGCCTGATGGGTTTGATCTATCGTGTGTCATGGCTCGGGAAGATGCCCGTGACGCCTTTGTTTCTAATGACTACGCCAGCCTAGCAGACCTTCCCCAGGGGGCCATTGTTGGTACTTCTAGCTTGCGTCGTGAGTCAGTCATTCGCGCCAAGTTCCCTCACCTCGTGATCGAGCCCTTAAGGGGTAATTTAGATACCCGCATGGGTAAGCTTGATCGTGGGGAGTATCAAGCCATTATTTTGGCTGCAGCAGGTTTAAAGCGCTTAGGACTTGAGAGTCGTATTCGAGCCTTTTTACCGTATGACCCATACACACCAGCGGCCGGCCAAGGAGCGCTTGGCATTGAGACCCTAAGTGCGCATCCCGATATCAAACAATGGCTAGCGCCCTTAAATGATCTACCCACCTTATATGCCGTTAGTGCCGAGCGGATGGTCTCTCGCCAGTTAGGTGGCTCCTGTGAAGTACCTTTAGCAGCGCATGCCGTCTGGGATAAAGATCACATGCACATCCGCTCCTTTGTGGCTAGTACCGATGGCAAAGCGATTTGCCTAGCCAGTAGTAGCGCTCCAGTGCAGTCAATTGCACAGGCTGAAGCTTTGGGATTATTAGTTGCTCAAGATTTACTTGATCAAGGTGCGGCAGAGTTGATACCGAAGATTCCAAAACAATAACTCATCAGGCAACAGTATGAGTGCTAAAACGATCGTTGTCACTAGACCTAGTGGGCAAGCTCGTCAACTGATTGAAATACTCATGCAAGCAATTGAGAAAAGTGGCGTTGCGAAGCGCAGTCTTCCAGAAATCATTTCTTTACCTTTGTTGACCATAGTGCCTAAGACGGACGCAGCTTTGGCTGATCACATTTCATCTGCTTTGCAAGACGCTGATCTCGCTATCTTTGTTAGTCCCAATGCGATTGAGAGTGTGATGCGCTTATTGGAGCGAGATTGGCAAGATTTTTCAAAAAAGATTATTCCTATTGGAGTAATGGGGGGCAGCAGTAAGCTTGCCTTACAAAATCACGGTATTGGTGCAGAAATAAAACCAACACCCATCATCATTCCAGAAAATAATGCGCAGTGGGATTCAGAAGGTTTATGGCTAGAGTTACAAAAGCTCGGATGGGATTGGCAAGGCAAGAAGGTCATTATTTTTAAAGGCGAGGGCGGGCGTGATTGGCTTGCCGACACCCTGAAAAAGGCAGGCGCTACAGTTGAAGGGATTTCAACCTATACTCGCATTCCTTTGGATATTGATAATCCTGTGTGGCAAGCGATTCACGATATGGATTTTTCTAAATCCCTATGGCTTCTGACTTCTTCTGAAGCGGTCCGCTACTTAGGTAAGGTGATTGAAGATCGATTCACTTATGGCTTGAGCAGTGCAAGCGCCATTTGCCCGCATCACAATATCGCAGATGCTGCAGAGCTGATTGGCTTTGGTGAAGTGTTTACTACAGAGTCTGGTGATGAAGCTTTAATCAAAACTACTTTAGCTTGGCTATCGCTCTAAGTCATTGAATACTGCAGCAACTCAGGCAGGAAAATTTCATTAACGAGGATTGGATGACCCTTCAGACGATAGAGTGTGCGTCGCGCCCATAAGGGTGAACTCAGTCCAGGTAGATATTGGGAGCATTTTTTCCATAAGGCACTACTCTTATCTAAGCGTGCAATATCACGTGGGTACTTTGGCTTTGAATGCTTACGGGTTTTAGCAAAGAGTACGGCGCCTAGGGGCTTTTTACCTAATCGCAAAATGGCATGATTGCTACCACTCGAGCTAAAGGTAGGTATAACGCTATGCGCAATAACTAAAGGAACATTGTTTGCACATAGAAAAACCTCCCGTACACGACAACGTCTAATGCGGAAATGAAAATAACGACTTTCATCGTTATTTAAGGATTGAGGGTAGTCGCGCAAAACTTGTACTTCTAGTTTTTGACCAATTACCTGCTCAATTTTTTGAGTGAGCGATCCAGTATCACCAAGCCAAGGCTGCCACTTGCGTGGCGCCCGATGAATC
>JABMMT010000252.1 GCA_013205155.1 Betaproteobacteria bacterium
GATGGCGGAGTCCTAAGACTCCTTGTTTTGGTTTTTGTCCAATAAACGCAAGCGTTGACGTATTTTATCCAGCCCACGTAGGATGGCAGTATTTTTCTCCCAAGCGCCATGAAGCATCGATGGATAGACCCCCGTGAAATGCTGACCAGGCTCAGTAATAGAGCGAATAATGGAAGTATTACCTGAAACGGTCGTTCGATCAGCAATCGTCAGATGTCCAGCAAAGTTTGCTGCTCCACCAATAATGCAGTAATGACCGATTTGGGTGCTCCCTGAAATCGCGGCACAGCCCGCAATGACACAGCAGTTTCCAATCACGACATTGTGCGCAATTTGCACTTGATTATCAATTTTGCTACCTGCACCAATCACGGTATCACTCATCGCACCACGATCAATTGTTGTAGACGCGCCGATTTCAACATCGTCACCAATAATTACTTTTCCAGTCTGAGGTATTTTCACCCACTCACCGCCAGTCGCAGTAAAGTCTGGCGCAAAACCAAAACCATCAGCCCCTATTACGGCACCGCTATGAATAATGCAGCGCTTTCCAATCTGAGTAGCATAGTAAATCGATACTGCAGGGTAGATGACAGAATCATCAGCAATCACGCTTTCTCTAGCAATAGTGCTATTGCCTAATACCACCACACGCTCTCCCAACTTCACATCTGCGCCAATATTCACAAAGGGGCCAATATGGCACGATGCTGGAATGATTGCGCTGGGATCTATTACAGCGCTGGGATGTAATAGAGGTTTATATAGCGATGTAGTGGCTTGAGCAAAGTACTGTGCCATTTTGGCAAAGGTTGCATAAGGATTTTTAGAGACAAAGTAAACACGCTTTGCAGAATTGTTGCTAGGGTTTGCTTGTAAAAAATCAAGATCCAACTGACTCAGAATCAAAGCACCGGCAGTACTGTCACTTGCCTGCTGACGATATAGTGGATTAGAAAGAAAAGATATTTGATCTGACTGCGCACGCTCTAAAGGAGCGAGGCTATTAAATGAGAGGGAGGCCTCCCCCACCAAGCTTGCTTGAAACTGTTTGGCCAGCTCGATGGCGGTAGGCATAAAGCTTATTTGAGGCTATTCAAAGCCTTGATAATATCATCGGTAATATCAACTTTAGGAGTTGCATACACGGGGTCCTGAATTACCAAGTCAAATTTTCTCTGTTCAGCTATCTGCTTTAGAGCAATATTTGTTTTTTCAATAAGCTTGCTACGCTCCTCAAGATTTCTCATATTTAAATCCTCGGAGTACTCACGTTGCTTACGCTGTAGTTCGCGATCTTGATCGCCTAATTCACGTTGACGACGGATACGCTCAGGCTCAGCCATTACGGCAGCATCACGATCGAGTTTTTCAGCAGCTACCTTAATTTTTTGAGCGATATCACGCAAGTCATTTTGGCGTTTAGAAAATTCCTTTTCCAACTTAGCATTGCTTTGTTTCGCGAGGTTAGATTCATTCAAAACCTTGTCAACGTTAATTACCCCAATGCGTAAACCAGAATCTTGAGCGTAAACGTTTGATGTAAAAAATACTGCTACCACCGCTACTAAGCTGGCTTGAATCCACTTTGAAGAACGACGAAGCTTCATAAAACTTTCCTTAAACAATTAAAACGCTGTACCTATCTGGAACTGCAAACGCTGGATGTTATCTGTTGGTAAAGACTTAATTGGGATACCGTAACTAAATTTAAGTGGTCCCAGCGGTGATATCCATGATAAACCCAAGCCATAAGAATAGCGTAAAACTAGGTTGATATTCTCGCCATAAACGTTACCGCCATCCACGAACCCAAATACCCTAAGGGTTTTGTCGGCGCCAGAGCCTGGAACGGGCACCGTATATTCGATGTTGGAGACGATCTTAGACTGCCCACCAGTAGGCTGGTTAGAGCCTGTATTGGTGTTGTAGAAGGTAGGCCCTAAGGATCCAGGTGCATATCCACGAACCGAGCCAATACCACCTACATAGTAGTTTTTGGTGATTGGAAAGGGATTATTGCCGTAAGCCTGGCTATAACCGACCTCTCCATTAAAGGACAGAATGTTTCCTTTGGAAAAGGAGTGGTATTTCTGATACTGACCATAAACACGGTAAAAGGTCATATTTCCTACAGGGGTACCCACCTCACCTGATAACTGCTGCAAAGATCCTGAGGATGGAATCAAGGCACTATCTCGACCATCACGAGACCAACCCACCGTTATCGGGACGCTATAGGTCGTTAATGTAGCCGGGTAACCCGGAGGCGCAATTCCGTAGCTTTCTGCATACGTTAAATAAGGTTGCGGAGTACTAGAGGAGGTACTAATCCTATAAAACTCCAATCCCGTACCAAAAAACACCCGATCTACTTCACTATAAGGAACGCCAAACTTTATATTGGAGCCGACTGACTTAATTTGGTAATCAGGATCACCTGTGTAATACAAGGGTTTAGATGAGCGGTAGTACAAATCGGTATAGCGGCTAATGCCTTCTTCAGTGAAGTAAGGGTCATACTGAGATAGCGCTAGATTTTGGTTAATCTTACCCAAAGAAGCATTTAAACCAATCGCAGTTCCAGTGCCAAATGCATTATCTTGATTAATACCGGCAGACAAAATAAGTTTTTCTGTTGTAGAAAAACCAGCACCAAGTGTTATCGAGCCTGTTGGTTTTTCAGAAACTTTGATGTTGACATCCACCTGATCAGGGGAGCCCGGAACATCCATAGTCGCGATATCAGTTTCTGTAAAGTAGCCCATACGTCCTAAGCGTTTTTTCGACAGATCAATCTTTTCACTGTCAAACCATGAGCTCTCAAATTGACGCACCTCACGACGAATTACCATATCGCGGGTTTTAGAATTACCAGTGACATTTACTTGGCGAACATAAATACGACGACCGGGGTCTACAACCAAGGTCAAATCTACTTCACTAAGTTCACGCCTGATATCAGGCTGAGGATTGATAGTTGCAAATGCATAACCATAAGACCCAAGGACCTCGGCGATAGCCTTAGTACTCTCAGTTAACTTGGCAGATGAAAAGATATCGCCTGGCTTAAGCTGAATTAAACGCATCAGCTCGTCTTCTTTACCTAGTAAGTCACCAGCAAGACGGACATTTTTAACGGTAAATTGATTACCCTCGCGAATACTGATCGTTAAATAAATGCCTCTTTTATCTGGGGTGATCGATACCTGAGTGGACTCAATAACAAACTCAAGGTAACCGCGGTTTAAATAGAAAGAGCGAATATTTTCTAAATCAGCGGTTAATTTTTGTTTTGAATACAAGTTATCTTTGCTATACCAAGATAACCAACCACCCGTCTTTAATTGCATCTCTCCTCTGAGAGTGCTTTCACTAAAGACACTATTTCCAATGAAGTTAATTTCCTGGATCTTTGCGACAGGACCCTCATCGATATTGAAGTAAATTGCAACCTGATTACGCTCGACTGGAGTAACGGTAGCTACAACTTCAGCGGCATACATACCCTTACCAATGTAC
>JABMMT010000253.1 GCA_013205155.1 Betaproteobacteria bacterium
AAACCACACCTTATATTTAGGAAGTTCATTTCGCAACTCCTTAACTGAACCAAACATTCCCAAAATAAAGCCTCCTAAGTTCAATATAGAAACGTAGTTCTTATCTTGTGAAGTAACAGTTTGATATTCAGTAAAACCAGGTAAAAAATTTCCGCTAATGGCAATGCCTGCTTCATTTTGCCCTTCTAGATACGCAGGAGGTCCCGCCAAGACTCCAGGTGCAATTGCGACAAAAGCATATTTACTTGATAGGCTTGTTACGGGCAGCTTTAGCGATGCTGGCGCGCTGAGAGAAATAGGAGTACCTTTGGGGTTTGCCGTGAGCTGCCACCTCATATCAAAAGCCCACTCCATCGTTCTACCAGCAACAACCGATCCATCTTTTGCAACTATATTGGCAGCAGTACATGCAACTGCATTTCCTATAGAAGAGAAAATAAGTGAGCCGGCCAACAGGAGGCCGCAAGGGGACTTGATATTTTCCATATTTGGTTGTGGAGAGTTGAAAGGATCTGTAGGTTAACAGATATAAATTACGTATTAATTATGCTTAATAAATGGGTTTACCCTATTATTTAGCCTTACTAGTTCAAGATGGGCATAAATTGTCGTCTAGTGGCCAAAAGCAGCCCCAATAACCGTTACTTAAAGTAACGCTCAAAAGACAAAACCCCCACCATTACTGATGAGGGTTTGCTTTTCTGGTGGGCCCACCAGGACTTGAACCTGGGACCAAAGGTTATTGAAAACACCCTTTTGATTCTTTAAGTAGCCAGATCCTTGCGCGATACAAACTCTCTGATCTCATCGCGAGCATTTTCGAAAAATTAGGCAACTAGTTGAAAGTATTGTACCTCAACCCGACTTAAGTTAATACTCAATTTATGCATCAACTTTATTAAAAAATTCGAGCGCAAGCTGATTGAAGACATCCACCCTCACTGAGGTGAAAGCATGCCCCCCCCAATCTAACTCTACAAATTGAGATTTTTTAATGAGTACTTGTAATTCCTTGGTCAAGTAGGATGGAACTAAAAAGTCATCTACTGCGGTCGTTACCAAAGTCGGTAAATTAATGTCAGGAATAGATGTCCTTCCGTCATATTCCAGAAATAAATTAATTTTTTTCAATAGCAGATCCGCAAAGGGGAAATTAGCAGCCATTATTTTTCCCTCCTCCTTTAATAGAGCATCGTGCTCAGAAATCCACTTTGGCGGATATAGAAATAAAGGCTGAGCCTCAACATATGCCTTAGGCCCAGAGCTTTGGAGAATTTTCTTTCTAACCTCAAAGCAGCGTGTCAAATAAGCATCTGCTTTTGCCCAGGCATTTATAACCAATAAACTCCGCAACCTAGATGAGTCAATCTGCGCTAATTCAATTCCAACGATAGCCCCAATGGCATGCCCTACAAAATGTGCCTCAGAAATCATCAATGCATCAAGAACTGCCAGTGCATCTTCGGCCATTCTTTTAATTGATTGCTGGCCGATAATTTCTCGACTACTTTGACCTGAGCCAGCCTGGTCATAAAGTATGACCCGATGTCTCTTTGAAAGTGATAGTACTTGTGGATTCCAAAAATGTGCGGCGCCACCCATACCAGCAGATAAGATGATTGGGGAGCCAATTGAACCAATCATCTCGTAATGAATTTGTACGCCCTGACTAGTAACAAAAGGCATTTTTATAGCGCCTTTAATCCATGACAAAATTCATCAGTTTTGCAGGTCCAACCAAAGAAATTTTGAATGTTATATATCGTCGCCTGTTGAATAAAGTCGGGCCCCGCTTGATGTGTCGCATCCTCTAACATTACGCTAAAGTACTCTAGGAAAAAGCCGTCACGCATGGTGGATTCAACACAAACATTTGTAGCGATTCCACAGAAAATCAGATTTCGAATCCCATAGCTTCTTAATAAACTATCAAATTGTGTATTATAAAACCCGCTATAGCGTGTTTTCGCAATAAGAACCTCTTCGGGGCCCGGCTTAAATTCCTCAATCAACTCATAATCCCAACCACCCCGAGATAAAAGTTTTCCTTGTAATTCGGGATTTTTTTTCATAGTTTTAATGGCATTTGATTTATACCAGTTTGGCGAACCAGGCCCACCAGCCTCAACATAATTCTTATCCCATCCATTTTGAAAGAAAAATACTTTCATTCCGACTTTTCTCGACATCGTTAGGGCTTGAGAAATTTTTTCAATCACTTTTTTAGCGCCAGATATATCAAATCCAGCTAGGTCAAGATAGCCTCCGTTTGAAGCATATGCATTCTGCATATCTACTACGATCAAAGCCGTTTGTGAAAGATTTAATTCTAGCTCTTCGGGCTTCGTATCTAACTTAAATAGTTTTGAATCCTTATTTAATTGATTGGTATTGTCAATTAACATGTTGATTACTCCAAAGGAAAAATTTCTCAAGATTAAGTAAAACGTTAAAAACTATCATCACAAGATCTCTAAATTTGAATTTCTAAATCTGTCCATATTTGGTCGAAATATTTTTGATACTCCAAGTTTTTTCGGATATGAACTGGATCTCTATCTGATAATGACAATTCAATATCGTAAATTTTTTTTACATATGAAGGTCGATGACTCAGCACCAGCACCCTATCAGCCATCGTAATAGCTTCGCTTATATCATGCGTAACAAGGATTGCACTTTTACCTCTCTCACGAATAATTTTCATTACTTCTCCTTGCAAAAGAATTCGCGTTTGAAAATCAAGGGCAGAAAAAGGTTCATCTAATAGAATTACATCAGGATCAAAAGCAAGTGTCCTCATAAAAGCTACACGTTGCCTCATACCTCCAGATAGCGTGGTAGGAAGATTATTTTCGAAGCCTTTTAAACCATAAGCCTCAATTAATTGCATCGCTTTTTCACGCGCTAGCTTATCACTGACCCCCCTCACCTCAAGCCCCAAGATAACATTTTCGATGACAGTCCGCCATGGCAAAAGCATATCTTTTTGAAGCATGTATCCCACTTGTCCTACAGCACCTTGCACAAGTTTTTCTTGAACATGTACTGAGCCTTTAGTCGGCTCAATTAATCCAGCGATCACATTAAAAATAGTTGTTTTGCCACATCCAGATGGCCCAACTACTGCTAGAATTTCATGCTCTTTTAAGTTAAAAGAAACCTCTCCAAGTGCTATCAAATCCGTCATATCAGGGTTCTGAAAAACCATTCCTATTGAGTCAACCTTCATTACCACCCTAGGTTTACTATCTTGAGTAGAATTACTGTCAACATTAGCCATTTTTTTGATCTCTATTCGCCTTTTGAAATTCATTATCAGCGGTCATTAAATATTTAATAACGTAGTCATTAAATTCATCTGGTAGCACCTGAGATATTGCGTGACCACCAGTCTCAAAAAAATGTGTCTCAGCATGCGGGATATATTCAGCAATCTCTTCAGAGTAAAAAATTGGGGTTAGATGGTCATCCTTAGCACAAATAATCGCCGTTTGACATTTGATATCTCGAAGCTTCTCTTCTGGGCCATACGCACAAATGGCATCAATACGGCTACACATAATTTCACTAGGGGGGAATGCGTCAGCTGATGCCTGCTCACCAGCCTCAATATCATGAATATTTTTACTGACATACCATGGAGACATCAAAAATAATGGTGTCGTTTGGACATAGGCTAAAGGCCCGCTATCCAGTAAAACTCTTTTCCTGACATCAAAACATCTTTGAAAATAACTATCCTTCCTAGCCCACCCAGAATACATTACTGCGCTTCGAATTCTTTCTGGGTAGCGCATGGCCATATCCTGAGCCATCACCGCCCCCGTTGAATGACCAACAATATGTGCACTTTTAAGATCCAGCTCATCCATTACTGCAATCATGTCATCAGTCATTAACTCAACTGAATATTTCAATTTATCCTTACTTGATTTACCAGTCCCCCGGTGGTCATGTAAAACTAAATTAAAATTCTCTGAAAATGACTTTACTTGGGGCTTCCAATACCCTGAAGCTCCTCCAATGCCAGCTACCAATAAAACTGGGGGGCCATTTCCTAGACTCTCATAATAAATCTCACCTTGATTGCTGGCTTTAGCGAATGGCATTTCAATTAACCCCTCATATAAAAATTAATTCCAGCGAAACCTTTTCTCGATTAAAGTCACTCCATAATCAAGAATAAGTGCTAATGCCATCATCGAAAATAAACCAACCCAAACGGTATTCAAATCGTAAATTGTCCCAGCGTAGTAAACCAGATAACCTAGTCCTTCTTTGGCAGCAATGTATTCCCCTACTACTGCGCCAATCAGTGCAAATCCCACATTTAAGCGTAAACCGGAAACAATCCAAGGGATTGTTGAAGGAATAATCACCTTTCTGAAAGAGGTCATTCTCGTTGCGCCTAAAGAACGCATCAGACGAATCAAGTCCTGGTCAACCTGCTGGGCACCACTGTACGCAGTAACTAAAGAAACAATAAAACAAATAATTGCTGCAATAGCAACCTTGGATTCGATACCTAAACCGAACCAAACAATAATTAGAGGGGCGAGCGCAATCTTGGGTAAGCCATTAATCGCGACAATAAATGGCCTTAGAACCTTAGCAAATGTTGGAGTTAGCCATAAACTAAGCCCTATTAAGCTTCCCAGAAAGCTTCCGATAAAAAAGCCTAATGCGGACTCAAGAGCAGTGATCCATGTATGTTTTAGCAAACTGAGATCACCGATTTGCTCGATAAATTTAATAAAAATACCGCTTGGCAAGCCATATAGGTAAACCTTTAGCAGGCCTGTACGAATGGCTAATTCCCACGCTCCAAAAAAGGCTACTGTCAGCCCTATTTGTGCGAGCAGAATTTTTAACCATACTGAACCAAAGAAAGATCTAGTCTTAAGCATGGTCATGACAATTATTTTTTAGGCAAATGAGCAGTAGAAGATATTTCCACTAGAAATTCAGTCTTAACTAAATCAGCCCTGATGCAGTAACGAGCCGGGTATGGACTAGAAAAATATTCCTTATACACAATGTTCATCGCCGCGTAGTCATTAAGATCCTTTAAGAAGATTGCGTTGTACACCACATCATCCATAGTACCGCCAGCCGATTCAACTACGGATTTAATGGACTCAAGAATTGCTCGGCACTGTGCGCTTGCATCTCCCACTCCTATAGTCTTGCCTTCGATATCCATAGCCAGCATTCCAGAGACATATAAAATATTGTCGGCCACAACTCCAGGTGAATAGGGCGCTAGAGGTGGTGGTGATCCCTTTGGGATAACTGGGGTTCTTGGCATATTGACTCCTTTAGTTGGTTAAACCAAAATCTTTGGCTGCTTTTATCGCAAATGTGTTATCCACCATTTGCGAATAATCAAGGGTTTGCTTCAACGTACCTGCGCCTGCTTCGTGCTTCATGATTGCATCCCAATCCACCTTTGTGATGATCGGATTACGGGGTACGACATATGGCGCTTTCATGAAATTTGCTGAGCCAATTTTGATGACGTCTTTAGGTACTTGGGGAAATTCTTGAGCACTAATTTCAGCAAACATATTGGGGTCGGTGTGCAATAATTTCATCGACTCAGCTAATGCATTACAAAATGCTTGAACCGTAGGCCCATTTGATTGAACATAGCTTTCAGTACAAAAAATTGATGTGAATGCTATTGGCCCAAGAATATTAGCGAAAGAAAATACGTTCTCTAATCCAAATTGTTCTACGCCAATCGTAGCATCCCAGTCAAAAGCAATCGCCACATCTGCTCGGCCATCTTTTACGGCGGTCGCTTGGGCTCCTGGAGGTAACTCAATAAATGTAATACCCGCATCCTTAGGATCAAACCCACCAATCATGCGCATTATATAAGTTGGGGTTGAGATGGTATTTGACGGAAATCGTAGAGTAGCAATTCTTTTTCCTTTGAAGTCATTTAAAGAATTAATTTTTGTTCCGGGCTTAGCAATTGCAAAAAGAGAAATTCCTCCTGCAATCTTTGCTACGCACTTCATCTTTCCGCCTTCTAAGGTCGCATTGACTGACATTCCCGTTCCAGTGCAAGCAAACTGCCCCCTACCTGAAAGTAAAACTGGCACTGGCAAAGCAATTCCTCCTGCAGTAGAGAGATCAACATCTAAGCCATGCTTTATAAATAAACCCTTCTTAAGCGCGGTATACACAGGTGTATAGAGTGCAATATGGATCGCCTCCGAAAGAACAACTTTAGTTCTCTGTTGAGCATTTACATTAAATGGTATTGAAGATGCTAGGGCTAAACCGCCTATTCCTCCCAACACTTTTCGTCTGTCCAGTGATTCTAAATTAGTATCAATCGTTAAAATATCTTTTGTTGATAATTTACTCATGCTTAAATCTCCCATTGCAGGTTAGATGAAAAATGAAATAGACCAAGTATGAATTTGCTTTTCATATGCCTGTCCTTAGTGATGATTTTTATGAAATATCGAATAGGTATTCGCAATCTCATACAAGGTGCTTAATAAACTCTAAGCCAAAGGGAATAGACTGGTTATAGAAACTATAGACTTAAATAGGTATCAAGATACGCTGGTATACCCTTGGTCTATTAATTAATAGAAGATCACTCCTCCCCAACAAGCGTTACTTAAAGTAACGCTCAAAAGACAAAACCCCCACCATTGCTAGTAAGGGTGTGCTTTTCTGGTGGGCCCACCGATTAATGTTCTTCCATATTAGCTTGGGTGCAACTTGATTGTTCCCTGCTGCCTCCTCAACCGCAGACACAATGATGTCTTACTTGCCTCATCAAGTAATGTTGCTACATGCGGATAAATACTGTGAGAAAGTTATCGTATGGAAAATACGATTTATTGCTTAATAAAAATTTCTCTTAAGACGGGTGATGATGCCAGTTTATCTTTTGAATGGGAATTTAGTATTAAATCGTGATAATTGTTTTCTAATTTTTTAGTTACTTGATCCCATGAAATTTCTAAGGTTGTTTGTCTTGCCTGGATCCTCAAATTTTCTAAATCAACCTCATCTTTCATTAGCGCAAGGCCTGCTGCAACGAAGGAGTTGGCCTCATTTAGACTAGCTAAAAATCCATTGGCACCATGATCTATAAATTGCCGAGCTGCTGCATAGTCATATGCCAACACAGCTAGTCCACTAGCCATCGCTTCGATCGTTACATTACCAAATGTTTCACTCAGGCTCGAAAATAAAAAGATATCGCCACTAGCATAATGGCTTGCAAGTGCTTCATCCCTCTGCACCCCAGTAAAGATACTATTAGGGCAACTTAACTTTAAGGACCCTTTTTCAGGACCATCACCAACCCATACCATTTTCAGATTTGGATTAACTTGTAACATTGCCTTAAATGTTTCTACAGTGACT
Organism: Betaproteobacteria bacterium; assembly: GCA_013205155.1. Lineage (GTDB taxonomy): Bacteria > Pseudomonadota > Gammaproteobacteria > Burkholderiales > Burkholderiaceae > Polynucleobacter. The sequence goes on from JABMMT010000253.1 coordinate 7,402, forward strand.
TGAAGATTTTTCTCTGAAGCAAGTCTACCGACACATAAGACGACTTTTTCATGGCCCTTAACTCCCCAATGATCTCGCAATTCTTGACAACGCTTAGATGGATTAAATAATTCAGTATCTACTCCTCTAGCCAATACTTTGAGTCTCTCAAAGCCATTACTGAGTAACTGATTTTTGAGTTCCTGAGTTGGCACCATTGTGAAGTTGCTATTGTTATGAAAATAACAAAGATACCTTTGAATCGGATTTTTTAGGAAGCTCATCCCATAGTGCGTTGAATAGGCATCAAAATTCGTTCGGAAATCTGAACAAATAGGAATGTTTAATTTTTTAGCCGCCTCTAGCGCTGACCAACCCAGAGGACCTTCGGTAACAATATGGACAAGACTAGGCCTATCAGATGCCCATTGCTTTAACAGCATATTTTTTTGAGGGAGACCCATCCTTAGCGAGCTATAACCCGGTATAGGCATTCCTAGTGTCAGTATTTCTTTGAAATGGGGTTCATTTTTGGGTTTATCTTTTAATCCCTGACGAGGCCGGATGAGCGTGATGTCATGCCCCAGCTTCGCCAGACCCTTAATGAATCGAGCGATCGTGCTAGCCACCCCATTAACCTCTGGAGGATATGTTTCCGTAACAATAGCAACCTTTACTGAGGTATTCAGGTTTTGATTGCTGTTTATTCCCATGGCGTCTGAAGTCATTAGTGCTGAGTATTCTCGAAGAAAATAACAGTTTTATGACAAAGTGTATTTTTTTACATGTCTTAAAGTTGTCACAAATAAATTGTAAATATAGTGACATTCATACTTTTGTAATGTAGCACTTCAATATTCAGAGGATCCAAAATTGATTCAATTTTTCGAAACCCTAAAAAAACAGCGCTGGGATGATCATCGCTATTACCACCATAGCCGCATCAATCAATCACTACACCTTGTTAGTGCTCTGAGTTTCTTAACTGCTTACTTTTTACTTTTTACTGATCCTATCGCAGCCTCATTGCTCGCCTGGTTAGTTGCTATGACAACTCGTCAAAGTGGACATTTCTTTTTTGAGCCAAAAGGATATGACGAGGTTAATAAAGCCACTCATGAATACAAAGAAGAAATCAAAGTAGGGTACAACCTCAATAGAAAAATTATTCTTCTAGCCATTTGGGCTGCAATTCCGGTATTGGTGTATTTCAATCCCGTGTTCTTGCAAAAATTTGTTGCCCTGAATACCTTCACTAACACCGAAGGTTTTATTCGACAAACTGGTCTCTTATGGCTCTGGCTTGGTGTTGGTGGCGTGCTTTTCCGTACATTTCACCTCTTTTTCATTCATGACGTTGAAGCGGCTATAGCGTGGATGACAAAAATCCTCACAGACCCATTCCATGATGCAAAAATTTATGCTATTTCCCCGCTCTATTTACTACGTGGGCAACTTATAGATCCCATGGAGCACATTGAATACGATGAGGAAAATCTAAGCTCAATCAAGCCATCATGAAGTTGAAGCTTGCAATCTAGGGTTTTTTCTAAATAGCATTTCTTTAATAATTTGGAACTTGATCGCTTTATTACTTAAGCTATCTTCATTCCACCACCAAGCATCCTGCTTCATGGACTGAGCTGCGGTAATAAACCGCTCATGTACCGCCTGCATGTCTGAATCAGTATAGTTAAGACTAAAAATAAATCTTCCTGTACCAATCCAACTCAGAGCTAGGCCTTGCTCCTTTAAGTAGTACTGAAACATCCAGTTATAGCGACTCGGTTCAGTAAAATAAACAGTCCAAATACTAGACATGTTGACGACTCTGACTGGCAGGTTCATTAAAATCAATTGATCATTCAAACTTTTGGTGCGTTGATCCCAGACTAGGTCTAAATTTTCATATATTTTTTTGACTGCTGGAGTTTCAAGTTGCTCTAGAAATACCTGCATAGCTCCCATCACATATGGATGTGAGTTAAACGTCCCTCGTGCAAAGCAGATGTCAGCTGGTTTTTCTTCCCTAAACCGCTTCATTAAATCACTTCGTCCGCACACTACCCCAATCGGCAAACCACCGCCTAAAGTTTTACCATAGGTCACCATATCAGCACGAACACCAAAGTATTCTTGAGCACCACCCTGAGCCAAACGAAATCCTACAAACACCTCATCAAAAATCAGAATAATCCCTTTTTCTGAGCAGACTTCTCTTAACTCTTGAAGCCATTTGGTATAAACAACACGGTCGTAATGGGCTTTTCGTGAACTATCAAGCAGGGAAGAGTCGCCAGGGGCCCCCTTATTCAGATTCATTGCTTGCAGAGGATTAATTAATACGCAAGCAATATCTTTCCGATTGCGAAGAACGCGTAAGGTATCTTGATCTGCCTCCTTCAGAGTATAAGTTTCTCTAGGCGGAAGTGGATTGCCAATGCCTGGCTGCACGTCTTCCCACCAGCCGTGATACGCGCCATTAAACCGCACTACATGACTTCTTTTTGTATGGTAACGAGCCAAGCGTACCGCCTGCATTACAGCCTCTGTGCCAGACATATGAAAGGACACTTCATCTAGCTTCGATAAAGCCTTTAAGCGCTTGACATTATCCGCAACGATTGGATGATAAAAACCTAAAACAGGGCCAAGCTCAGAAACACGTTTAGCACCCTCTTCAATGGCTCTTTTATAAAAGTCAATTCCTAGAACATTAACGCCATATGATCCAGTTAAATCGTAAAAAGTATTGCCATCTAGGTCCGTCATTGTGACTCCGGACGAAGACTGCATAAAACTACCTGATTTCAGATGCTTACTTACAAAGTTACTAAATTGAAATGGTACCCGATACCTACCCGTAAATTGCAAATCTGATATGGTTTCTGCCGCTTGATTTGTCAGGCTAACTGATTTTTTAAAACGCTCTTGATAGACCTGCGACAGACGCATAAATCCAATTTCTCTCAAAGATGCGATATTATCTGGTGCCCCATCAGCTTGAAAAATGGAGTTTTGATTGAAGGAATAATAAGGAATCAAACGAGCCACTCTCTTTGCCATACGAGAATGTCCCGCTAAAGAGGGATGCTTAGCCTTAGATAGCTGCAGTCTTACATAAGACCTCCTAGTTATCCATATTCCAAATACTGCACCGAATATACTTAGTGCTATCCAGTTATCCATAGATATCCCCGTTGAATTATTTAATCACTTTTACTCTATTTATTTGACAAAATTATGTCAGTGAAAAAAATCATCCAAAACATACTGTCTCAGGAAGATCTTAACTTCTTACTGACAAATCGTATTCCTCGCAACGGATTAACCCGTTTTATGGGCTGGTTTAGTCAAATTGAGAATCCAGTTATTGCCTATATATCTATCAATGTTTGGAAGTTCTTTTCTGCACTTGATTTATCGGAGGCTAAAAGTCAGCACTTTAAAAGTATGCATGCCTGCTTTACGCGTGAATTGAAGCCCAATGCAAGACCAATCAATCAAGGCTTCAATAATCTAGTGAGTCCGTGCGATGCTCTGATTGGAGCATTCGGAAGAGTGAGTAATGGTGAAATTTTTCAAGCCAAAGGCTTTCCTTACCATATAGAAGACTTGATACCCAACAAGAGCTTAGCCAAGAGTTATGAAGGATGTGAATATGTAACCTTGCGACTCACTTCAAGCATGTACCACCGATTTCATGCTCCAACGGTAATGCGGATCAGAAAAATCACTTACATTTCTGGCGATACCTGGAATGTAAACCCAATAGCACTAAAGCGAGTTGAACGACTCTTTTGCAAGAATGAAAGAGCCGTGATTGAATGTGAAATAGATCATCCAGACAAGGGAACTAAAAATACAATTCTGACTCTAGTGCCTGTAGCAGCCATTCTTGTTGCCAGCATTCGTATGCACTGCATTGATCTTCTCTTTCACCTACAGTACAAAGGCCCTAATGAGATTGACTGTGACGTTGCCGTCACTCGCGGCGAGGAATTAGGCTGGTTTCAGCACGGCTCAACTATTATTATTTTTGCTCCAAAAGATTACCACTTACTGCCAAGCTTAAATCTGGGGGACCACATTCGTATGGGTGAAGCTTTATTTGAATGCTCGCTAGAACGATAAGCTATTTACAAGCCAACCTCAGAGTGTCGCGGCTACGCTCCATGCCCTCAGCCATCATTTCGAAACTCTTCCGAATACTATACCGCATGAAATATTCTATGATCCCATTAGGAATCATAGAATCTGGCTCGATAATGCTGGCATATCGTACCAATACACCGTTCTCATTGGTTTGTAGCCTCCATGTCCCAGAATAGGCTTTGTTATCACCTTTAATCTGAATAAAATTGAGACCTTGGTTAGGTAGCTCCGTAAACTCCACTTCAGAACGCATTTGAATAGGGACTAATAAAACTCGCTCCTCAATGAGCCTTTCTACAGTCACCTTATGACCATTCCTTCTGCGCACTTTGGACTCAACAATTCCTGGAATGGTTTTTACATCCTCATAGTCTGTCAAAAAAGTATATGCCTCACACTGACTAACTGGCGTCACATAGCTAGCTTGCACCTTAAAGCCTACCCCTGATTTTTCTACAAATACCTGTAAGTCATAAGGGGCTAGCTCAGCGATTGCAAAACAAGATTGACCACCCGTTAACAAGCATAAAAGAGTCGCTCCCCTCACAATAGATCCACCCAGCACGGATAATGAATCGGCAATGCTCAATACTCTTCCTCAGTATTGAGATCTAGGAATATAAGTGACTCAGCATCAGCCAGCTCTGCGAACTCTACAGCATTCATCTGATCCTCAAATGAAAGTTGTGCAAAACGTTCTGCCGCTTCAAAGTTTTTTTCTCTGTAGTTATCTAAGGCTAATAATTGATTCCATGCCGCTTTTTGATAATACTCGGCAGACATTCTTCTCAAACTAATAACCTTGTCATTTAGGTTTTGATCCAGCATTTTTATCTCCTTCAATTCGTCATTGAACTTGATCAAGATGCTCTACTTTTCTTATGACATTTATGTGAATTTATGCAACTATCTTTGTCACAATTTAGATCTGTATATCAAGCCCATATGTGACAATTTCACTATTTAAAATTACTAAAAAATATTTCAGTTAACGATAGATTTGTCACATTTATTCATCAACAATAATGACTACTTATGGGAGATGAAGAGCAATCCTGCTTCTTTTCGGTCTCCTTAGTTTGCTCTAACAGCCCATAGGTAACCACTTCTAATTTATTTAGGGAGAGAATTGATGACTACCTTTACTACTGAAGATCGTGAGCTGGTTGAAAAAGAGCCTATTCCCTTCTATGGTTATTGCTATTTAACTGACCCAACCACCAAAGCTAATAATGCGCTTTTGCATCCGGCGCTTAAGAAAATTAAAGTGGAATACAGAGTTGATGACAGCAGTGAGGATTTAGAGGAGTAACTCTCAAATGACAAAACCCCCACCATTTCTGTTGAGGGTTTGCATTTCTGGTAGGCCCACCAGGACTTGCACCTGGGACCAAAGGATTATGAGGGCAGAAGCCCATAATAGACCCA
>JABMMT010000254.1 GCA_013205155.1 Betaproteobacteria bacterium
AATACCGCCTGGGTTCCATCGCCTACCGCAGCTACTCTGCATGCAATGCACTATCACCATGTCAACGTTGAGCAAATCCAAAAGGATATGGAAATACAGGATACTGCCGCCGAGTATGAGGCCTTAACTGATGAGCTCTTGACTGTGCCCATTGCGTTATATCCTGATTGGACTAAAGAGGAGATTCGCGAAGCCTTAAATAATAATTGCCAAGGTATTTTGGGTTATGTGGTTCGCTGGATTGACCAAGGGGTTGGTTGCTCTAAAGTGCCTGATATTTATAACGTTGGTTTAATGGAAGATCGTGCAACATTGCGTATTTCTAGTCAGCATATTGCCAACTGGTTGCTACACGGATACGTCAGCAAAGCGGAAGTGGAAGAGGCTATGCAACGCATGGCTACGATTGTGGATACGCAGAATGCTGGTGACCCCCTTTATAAGCCAATGATGCCAAACTACAAAGATTCGTATGCCTTTCAGGCTGCAAGCGATTTGATCTTTAAGGGTCTTGAGCAGCCAAATGGGTATACCGAGCCATTGCTACATGCATGGCGCTTGAAGGTAAAGGCAGCGCAAGCGAAGTAATTCAAAGGCAATGCCAAAACAAGAATGGATTTGCCCACAAAGCAAATCCATTTTTTATTTGAGGTGGGCATTAATATAGATAGCCATGTTTAGTTTCTTAAATCCCTTTCGATCTCATCCAGCATTCCCATTTCATAAAAATGATGGGGGGAGGGTAGCAGCAGGCTTTAAGGGTGGTGCTGGGGATTGTGTTGTGAGATCTATTGCGATCGCGGCTAAATTACCCTATATGCAGGTCTATGACGATCTGCGCGAGGCAAATGCTCGGTATGCGCTAGAGCGTGATAACAAGCTATCAAGACTCTTAAATCAAAGAGGCTCCTCTCCGCGTAACGGCAATCATCGCAAGGTATTTCATGAGTACATTCTTAGGCATGGATTTGAATGGGTGCCAACCATGAAGGTGGGCTCAGGATGTCAGGTGCACCTCAGACCAGATGAACTACCCACAGCAACTTTAATTGTTAAAGTTTCTAAGCACTTAACAACAATTGTTGATGGAGTGATTCAAGATACACATGACCCCTCTAGAAGGGGAACTCGCTGTGTTTATGGCTATTATCTGAAGAAATAGGGATCAATTCAGTCAACAAGAAGAACTAAAACACTGTTTTCTTACCAATTTCCGCTAAATTTATGGCTTTTCTGCTCCATATCCTTCGCTTCTGCCCATGCCGCTGAAAGTAGGGCAAAAAAGTCGCGAATTATGAATAAAGGCTTAAAACTGATGCTTGGTGAGCGTTGTAACTGTACTGTTGTGGAATGGGACATTTTGCTTCTCCTTTAGGGTATACCCTAATGGTACTCCTTATTTCCCAAAATTGCTGCACAGCAACACATTAATGATTCCTCCGAAGATACTTTGCTTTCCAAGCTTCTCTGTAAATATTGGTCATACCGATCATGGCTGAAGTGGTCCAGGCTAATGAAAATAAGCCAGTAAAGGCAATAAAAAATGCGATTGTTTTCCATCCATGGGGAAGGTTGTCAGTAGCGAAACCAACTGTGGTGTAACAGCTGCCAGAAAAGACGATTGCTATTAAGGCATTGCCCACTAAATCGAGCTTCACCAGAAAGAAAGCCCATATCAATACTTCAAAGATATGAATCAGGGCAATAAAGATGAAGACTCCATAAAAGTGAATAAATACCCAGTTGTACTCTTTAAGTGCCAAGTTATTTGTAGTTAGGCGTTCAAATCTCATGATGACGTGATTGATAGCGCCTCCATGAAAAATCAGCACTACCAATAAGAGTGCAGTGCCGACCAGAATCTCTCTTACCAGTAGCCAAAGAAATGAAAATTGGGTTAGAGCAGTATCCATGGGAGTCATCTTAAGCTTATGAGGTCAATATCAGAACCCAATTGTGCTGTTCACCTCACGATTGGTCTTAGGGACGATAATGACATACCCCCCAATTCAAGTAAAGCCAGCATTGAGCACATCATCATTTTTAGACAATAAGAGGCGAGAACGCTTCTTTTTATTTGCATTAGCTGGCATTCAGTTCACCCATATTTTAGACTTCATGATCATGATGCCATTGGGTCCTGAATTTATTAAAGCATTCAATATCAATGCCCATCAATTTAGTTTCTTACTGTCTTCCTACACATTTGCTGCGGCCATTGCAGGGATCTTTGCTACTTACTATATTGATCGCTTTGAGCGTCGACAATTGCTCTTGAGTTTATATGTCTGTTTCATTGTGGCTACCTTGGCTTGTGGGCTGGCGCCTAGTTACGAAACACTATTTATTGCAAGAGCCTTTGCAGGTGCATTTGGGGGCATCTTAGGATCTCTAGTACAGACGATCGTTGCAGACTCGATTCCATTTGAGCGAAGGGGCAAGGCCTTGGGAACAGTAATGGCTGCTTTTTCGGTTTCCACAGTAGCTGGCGTGCCCTTAAGTTTATTGCTAGCTGACCATATCACTGCATTGGGTTGGCGTGCCCCATTTATTTTTATAGCACTCGTCTCCCTGGTGATCCTGTATTTAGCTTATCGCAATATTCCCAAGATTGCTGGTCATCTAGAGCACGTACATGAGGGCAGCAGATTCAGTCAGATTTTTAAGATTATGACGGCTCACAAACATATCAAGGCCTTTATCTTTATGGCCTTTATCATGATTACCGGGTTTTCTGTGATTCCTTATATTGCACTGTATCTCACCGCGAATGTAGGGATTGATAACTCGTATATCTCGCTCATTTATTTATGTGGCGGTACTGCGACCCTCATGAGCTCACGTTTTATCGGACATATGGCTGATCAATACGGTAAGGCAAAAGTCTTTAGAGTCTTGGCGGTGGTGAGCTTAATACCGTTACTGGTGGTAACGAACTTACCCGTAACACCCTTATGGATTGTGTTAATTAATTCGACAGCATTCTTTATTTTGGTATCTGGCCGAATGATTCCTGCAATGGCAATGGTGAGTCAGATAGTGGACAATAAAATTCGCGGGACTTTCATGAGTCTAGTTGGCTCAGTTCAAATGTTGGCGTCTGGAATAGCAACAGTATTGGCTGGTATGGTAGTAACGATTGGTGCTGATGGCAAAATGGATCACTACAACATCGTTGGTTATGGCGCTGCATTTTGTGGGCTTCTGACAATTTGGCTGGTAGGATATATTCATTCGGATACTAAAAAAACGTAGAGGAGAAGCGATGGTGCAATTTACAAGACCTGATGGCAAAACAGTGGACGGCTATTTAGTGGAGCCCCCGAATGGGGCTAATGCTCCTGGAATAGTGGTGATTCAGGAATGGTGGGGCTTAGATGAGCAAATTAAAGAGGTAGCTAATCGCTTAGCGAATGCTGGCTTCCGTGCTTTAGTGCCAGATTTATATCGCGGCAAATTGGCCCTGGAAGCCAAGGAGGCAGAGCACCTCATGAATGATTTGAACTTTGGAGATGCTGCCTCTCAAGATATTCGTGGTGCGGTTCAATACTTAAAAGCTACCGGTAGCCCAAAAGTAGCCGTTACAGGATTTTGTATGGGTGGCGCATTGACTGTACTATCTGCGTGCTTTGTTCCTGAGTTAGATGCGACAGTTGTTTGGTATGGTAATCCACCTGCCGAGTATGTCGATGCAAACAATATTACTAAGCCTATGATGGGGCATTGGTCGATGCAGGATGAGTTTTTCTCTCCAGCCGGTGTAGATGAGTTAGAGCAAAAGTTAAAACTTGCAGGAGTGGAGCATGAATTTCATCGCTATGACGCTAAACATGCCTTTGCCAATCCTCAGGCCGATGCACGTGGTCTGGCGCCATTGCAGTATCACCCTGAGGCAGCAGAATTAGCGTGGAAGCGTTCACTCGACTTTCTAAATAAGTATTTATCTTAATGATTCTTTGAAGCCTTTTTTCTCATGCACCTTTTTGCAGAAAACCTAGCAGTAGAAGTTTCAAGCTATTACCGAAATCTGGTGCTAGGGCATGGAGTAACTCCCAAAGTCTTTACATTAGTAAATGGGCAAGGCGATCAATTTCTCTTTTTTATTGATGATTTAGGAATGGAGAATGACGAAGAGAATCAATTCCTGTCTTACATCATCAAAGAGCATGATGCAGTTTGCTATGCCAGGGGCACTTTAGTGATCGTAGATAAGAATCAGCAATTTATTGAGTTTGCTGTCGTAGATCATGATGACCAGGATGCGATTGTTTGTTCTGCAGAGTTAACCAGAGATCTCGAAGACAAGCCGATTGGTTTAAGTGAGTTTGATAAGGCCTTAGTAAAAAAAGAAAGTATTGTTTTTGGAGGGCTCTTTCAGGCGGTTGAGTTATCCGAAACCAAAACCGAAGATTTTGAAAGTCTTTGGGATGAGATGAAACCCAAGATTTTGCATCGAATGATGGGGATCTAGTCCTTGGCTATGACGTCCGAGCAAAAGCAGGCCTTTATTGAAGGCTGTAAGGAGATGTCCAAGACGGGCATCACAATTCTGACATGGGGCTTGGTAACTGGGATCGCCATGGCCAAGTCAACTCTCACGCTGTATGAAGCGCTAGCCATGAGCCTTTTTGTTTTTGCAGGCGTCGCTCAGTTAGCTTCT